>JAHDFQ010000001.1:25909-27896 GCA_020628085.1 Saprospiraceae bacterium | reverse complement strand
AACAAAAAAGGCATCTAACCATACCGTTTCACTCGAAAGAACAAAAACAAATATAACTAGATACCTTTTATTATTGGTCAAAAATTAATTTCCCTTATCTGATTTCTCCTATTAGCTTAAAAAACTTCCAAACGAAAGTTGACAAGCATTATTAATCAGTTATTTCTTCACTAATTGAAGAAAGTCGGAAAGTATTTGTTTGACTATTCCTTAAGAAGATACATTTTAGGTTTTACTTCCAAAATTGTAAGCACAAAGTCCTGCGAAAAGGTTGATAAAAGCATTTTGAAACCTTCTGTACCTAGAAATAATCTAATCTTAAATATGCTAAATTATCAAATTCACTTTCAGTGACACCTCGTTTTCGTAAAAACAAACCTTGAGTAGTTCCGAATAGAAGATAGACCATCCAACTATGAATATCAGTTCTATGAACCTAAATAGCAGGAAATCCTGTGTATGAAAAGACTAATTTCCTACTTTTTGTGTATTATATTAACTTTTTATCAATCATTCATTTATCGAACCCACGTTAATACGCAAACTCCATTCGTTCATACGGAAATCCAAACAAGCATTCTTCTTTGATTAATTTAGCGACTTTTTCTGGTACGAGTTCTTCCCAGCCGTCTTGATCGTCTTGTAACATTTTGAGCACACGCTTAGAAAAAATATAGAGATTTTCGGCGTTAAAGCCTTCAATATCTTCAATCTGCTTACTATCTAATAAGTGTTGAAACAAAAATTTAATGCCGTCGGGAACGGGCATATTTTGGCAAGTCATGAGTTCTTCGCTGCCTTCTTGCATCATGGGATAAACATACATTTTGACATTACGAGCGAATAATTCGCCGACGGCTGCTAATAATTGTCCGTCTTGATTTTCGTAATATTTATCATTGATGATATTTAACATCTGATTCACTCCTAGTACCAAACCGAGTTTCTGAACTTTATAATCTGCTAGATACCGAATGAGTTTTTGATGATCTTCACAATTAGAGACAACGACTGTTTGCCCTAATTCATTAAGCAAAGTTGCTCGATCTAGAAAATCCTTTTCATTGAGTTCTCCATTCTCACGTAAATTATCTAAAGTAATTTCGGTTAGTAAGTGTGATCGTCTTGGATCAACATCACCACTCTTTTTGAATTGTTCCCAACTAGAATTAATCATGTCTTCGTTGACTAAGGTTACAGGACGGAAACTTCCTCGAACAACGAGCACATTTTTCTTATATAAAAACTCTGAAGCATGGATATTTTTTCCATCCGCATTAAACATGGCAACGTCCGTCAGTCCATGTTTGACGAGCATTAAACTCAACCAACGATTATCCAAATCTTTAAAATCTGGTCCTGTGATACGAATCATATCAATGGTCACCCGTTTGTATAGATTGTCCATTAAGGACTGTACCATAAACTCTAAATTATCAGCGTAGTGATAACAGGCATAAACTAAATTTACACCCAAAATACCAATAGCTTGTTGTTGGAGACGGTTGTCTCTATCTCGCATTTTTACGTGTAGTACTAAATCATTTGGTTCAGAGTCAGGCGTCAATTGAAACCGAATCCCTAACCAACCGTCTCCTTTAATGGTTCGAGTAAAATTGATGGCTGAAACGGTATCTGCGAATACAAAAAAGTTAGAACCTGGGCGTTCATTTTGAAGACGTCCTGTCATAAGGTCGTACTCATGATCGAGCATTTTATACAGTCGACTTTCACAAACGTAGCGTCCACTAGGTTCCACACCATAGATTTTATCAGAATACACTTTATCGTAGGCAGAAATAGTTTTGGCAATCGTTCCTGCTGCTGCACCAACTTGAAAAAAGTAGCGGGCAACTTCTTGTCCTGCACCAATTTCAGCAAATGTACCATAGATACTATTATCTAGATTGATTTCTAGTGCTTTTTGCTCTGGTTCTAAGATTTGCCGAATGTTCTCTTTTTTTTCTTGCATAATGAAATGTACTTA
>JAHDFQ010000001.1:7511-25809 GCA_020628085.1 Saprospiraceae bacterium | reverse complement strand
TTCCGTAACTTTTGGACGTGCGAGTGACCGAAAGGTTACGGAACATAAAGATATAGGATAATATTAAATTTATTTCTTTTGTTTGGCAGCAATACTAAGGGTTGCGTGTGGAACAACTTTTAGGCGTTCTTTAGAAATGAGTTCTCCCGTTTCTCGACAAACACCATATACTTTATTTTTGATACGAAGTAGAGCATTTTCTAGGTGCTGGAGGTGCTTGCGTTGACGAGCAGCGAGGGTCATGAGTTGTTCTTTTTCAGCCGTTCCCGTTCCGTCGTCTAAACCTCTAACTTTGGCGTCACCACCGTTTGTTCTATCAGCTAATTGCGAAAGATAAAAGTCTAATTGCTCTTTTCCTTTTGCTAGCTTTTCTTCTATTAATATCCTGAACTCTTCCAATTCATCATCGGAATAGCGTGTTTTTTTCTCATTAGTATTCATAAGCTAAAATTTGTATTGTCGAATAGGTCTATTCCAATTTTCATTCCACACTTTACTATAAAGAAACCACGTTAACAATATGTTTGCCAAAATATGCCCCAAAATTACGTGATTCTTTTTAAAAAGAAAAATTAATTGTCAATGACAACTATTTTAACAACGTTCTTAAAACAAAAAAGGCCATCCTAATGGACAGCCTTTTATTTCTTATATTTTCAATGTAATCTATTGCTTGACGCCTTGCACCAATAAAGACACCTCATTTTTCAATACTTCTACAAACCCTTTTTCAATTTCAAAGGTCATTTTCTCTCCGTCGGCCTTAATAATACGAACTTGTCCATCCACTAAAGCCGATACAATAGCTGCGTGATTCTTCAATATTTCAAATTGTCCACTCTTTCCAGGCACTTTTACAGATGTAATTGCACCTTGGAATATTTCTTCATCTGGACTTAATACTGTGATATTCATAATATGATTATTGGTTAATTAGTTATTGGTTGGTTAGTTGAACTATATGATTTATACTAATAAAATTAAGCTTTGCCTAATTACTAATCAACCAATCACTATTTACTAATTTATGCTTCCGCTTCTGCTAACATTTTCTTACCCTTAGCAATAGCTTCGTCGATATTACCCACCAAGTTGAATGCTGCTTCTGGATACTCATCTACTTCACCATCCATAATCATATTGAAACCTTTAATGGTTTCTTCGATTGGTACTAACACGCCTTTCAAACCAGTAAACTGCTCTGCTACGTGGAATGGTTGAGATAAGAAACGTTGTACACGTCTTGCACGAGATACCACTTGCTTATCTTCATCAGATAATTCTTCCATACCCAAAATCGCAATAATATCTTGCAATTCGTTGTAACGCTGTAAGATTGCTTGCACTCGACGAGCCGTGTTATAATGTTCGTCTCCGATAATCATTGGGTCAAGGATACGAGAAGTAGAATCTAAAGGATCAACTGCTGGGTAAATACCAATCGCTGCTAACTTACGATTCAATACTGTTGTTGCATCCAAGTGGGCAAATGTTGTTGCTGGTGCTGGATCCGTTAAATCATCCGCAGGTACATATACTGCTTGTACAGATGTAATTGAACCTCGTTTTGTTGAAGTAATACGCTCCTGCATCAGACCCATTTCTGTTGCCAATGTTGGTTGGTAACCTACCGCCGAAGGCATACGACCTAGTAAGGCTGATACCTCAGAACCTGCTTGTGTAAAACGGAAAATGTTATCAACGAAAAATAAGATATCACGTCCACCTGTTGGATCATTCAAATCTCCATCACGGTAGTATTCTGCCATTGTCAAACCAGATAATGCTACACGAGCACGAGCACCAGGAGGCTCATTCATCTGACCGAACACTAATGTTGCTTTTGAGTTGGTTAGAGCTTTTTTATCAACTTTCGTCAAATCCCAGCCACCTGCTTCCATAGAGTGCTTAAATGCTTCTCCATAATCAATTACATCAGATTCGATAAACTCTCGAAGCAAGTCATTTCCTTCACGTGTACGTTCTCCTACTCCTGCGAATACAGAGATACCTTCATAAGCTTTGGCAATGTTGTTTACCAACTCCATAATCAATACCGTCTTTCCTACTCCTGCACCACCAAATAAACCAATTTTTCCACCTTTAGAATAAGGCTCTACTAAATCAATTACTTTAATACCCGTGTAAAGAATTTCTTTTTCAGTTGATAATTCTTCATATCGTGGAGGAGTTCGGTGAATTGGGTATGCATTGTCACCTTTAGGAACAGCTCCAATTCCATCTACGGCTTCACCTACCACGTTAAACAAACGTCCTTTGATTGCTTCACCGACAGGCATCGCAATGGCTTTTCCTGTATCGACTACTTTTGTTCCTCTAGTAAGACCATCCGTAGAGTCCATTGAGATTGCACGCACACTAGCTTCACCTAAGTGTTGTTGTACTTCTAATACTAACAAGTCACCATTTGGCTTTTTAACTTCTAATGCGTTTAATATTTCAGGAAGTGTTGAACCTTCGCCAGCGAAACTAACGTCAACTACAGGTCCGATAATTTGTTTAATTTGACCGATGTTTGCCATATTATTTAGAATTGATAATTGATGATTCTAATAAGTTATTTGTTTATAAAGATGTAACTTTGAATACGCTTTTTGATGTAATATTATAGTCCATCCTTAAAAATCGGTGCAAAGATAGTTGTTTTATCAGGATAAACCAAAGAAAAAGAAGGACTTAGATTCTAATTTTTTAGTATTATTCATATGTGTAAAAAAACGACTTGTCTCTTTTTTGGAAAAATGGTCGTTTCTAAAAATTATTGATGGCTGAACTATTTATAATTAAAATATTTCATTACCTATCTAACTCTTTGTAAAAGAAAAATAATTTAATGAAAGCAATGATTTTTGCCGCTGGACTCGGAACACGCCTTCGTCCATTAACTAATGATCGTCCTAAAGCGATGGTAGAAGTCAATGGTATACCCTTACTAGAAATTGTTATCTATCGAATGAAGAAAGCTGGTGTGCAGGATATTGTGATTAATGTACATCATTTTGCAGATTTAGTGATTGATTTTCTGAAGGCAAAAGATAATTTTGGAATTAAAATTTACATCTCCGACGAACGAGATCAACTCTTAGAAACGGGTGGCGGTTTGAAGAAAGTTGCTACCTTTTTTGATGATGGTCAGCCTTTTTTAGTGCATAATACAGATATTGTTAGTTCTATTGACCTGAAAAAACTATATGAGACACATTTAGTATCAGGAGCTATTGCAACATTGGCAACTCGACAAAGAGATACGTCTCGTTATTTACTATTCAATGAAGCCGATCATCAACTTTGGGGCTGGGCAAATGTCAAGACAAACGCATATAGATGGAGTCGCCGACAAGCGATCATTTTTGAAAAACGAGCATTTAGTGGTATCCAAGTCATTGACCCGAAATTGTTTGAGTACTTCCCTGAAGAAAATGCTTTTTCTATTATTGATACGTATTTGAAAGCTGCTCGATATGAGACAATTTTGTCATATCCGCATGATGCTGATGTATGGCTGGATGCTGGGAAGCCAGAGCAGATTGAGGAAGCGGGGTTGGTGTTGGGAGAGGTTTTGGGAGGTAAATAGTTATATTAATCCAATTTGTTTGTATCTATTATTTAATATTTCAAGATAACTTGCTTTCATATTTTCAGATAAAAAAGATCGTTGAATCAGTTCTTCTGCTTTATTTTTATTTTTCACCATTCTACCAAAAGCAGATTTAATCTGTTTTTGATTCAAGCCCATATCTATCGCAAACTGCTCAAAATGTTTTCTTTGTAGTTTTCGTTTTTTTCCTCCTAGTGTTAGGGCAAGTTCCTCAGTATCTTCGGGGTTTGCAATGGCAACATTCAATAGATCATACGCAGGAGACAGAACCCAACCATAAGAACTCTGGATCATTGAAAAATTCTTTAAGTGCATATCGCTATTTCCTGTAAGGAATGAGAATAATGTAAGTTCAAAGAAAAATATTTTATCCAACAATGTATTATCGGAGTATTTATGAATTGCTTTACCTATTCTTTCCATTGAACTCTTATACTTATCGAATGCTTCAGTAATTTGAAACATATCAATCATGTGTATTTTTTGTCCATCCGATGTACGATCAATACGCTTAGTAATGTATGATAACTCGCCAGATTTTAATCGTATTAGTGAGGAAGAAACAGTTGGTATGCCAAAACTCTCGGCTATCCGCATGCTAATATGCTCATTCTCGGGCATTTCCAAAAATCTGTCTGATGGTGGTTTGAATATATATTGTCCTCCCAAAGCTCCTACAACCGTAAGTCGTGTTTCGTTTTCTAACGCTAATTCTTTGACTAAAGACATGGATAATTTTGCTTGTACGCCAGGTACAGCAATACTGCGCTCTACCACATTGCGAGCTAATTCGCTCATTTGATGTAAAGAATATTCTATTTTTGGAGCAATTGGAGTATCGAAAAAAGCTAAAGAGCATTCATTATGAAAATCATTTCCATCAACTACATTTTTATAACAATATAAACACTTAGCTTTCATTTTTCAATAATATTGGTTGAACACTAACAGCTCCTATACAATTTTGGCAACAAGCTAGTAACAGTCCCATTCTATCATTTCGATTAATTTTCCAATTTTCAGAGGCAATTTCTAATAACCAGCCCTCTGGTATTAGACCTTCAAAAAATGGAAATAGTCGATTATCTGAATACACCTTTTCGGATACAGGCATTGTAAATGTGATAAAATCGTTTGGATAGTTCTTTTGGTAGTAGCTATCATATTCAAATGTATAATCACCTTCATTTGTTTCTGTAATTATCCCTGCGAAGTGATCTTGATAATAGACTTTACCTTGTCTCATTTTCGTATGCTTTAGGTATCTTAACAGGAGCTAACTCATGTCCAAACATTTGAAGGACGATATTAACTTTCTCCATATTGAGATTGGTTTTACCTTGCTCTATTTTCCGAATGACTGTGAGTGCTACACCTGCACGCTCGGAAAACTCTTCTTGGGTGAGATGGACTGCTTTTCTCCGCTGTTTGACAAATTTAGCTAGGTCATTCATTATATGTATTTAGATAAAAAAACTAATAAATACTTAAAAATATATGCTTTTAGATATAAAAGCAACTAAAATTCATTTTTTATATTCTAAAACATATAAAATTAGTTTAAAAATAAGAATGGAGTCTTATTTATTGCACCAAAAACGCCCGCTTTAAATCTACAAACTCTCCACTTTCTTGTACACTTGCTTCCAAAGTCAAAATCCCACCTTTTTTGGCTTTTTTAATCAATTTTTGCATCAAAGGCGTTATTGTTCCATTACTACTTTCGGTCAAATAGGTCGAGCCTTTTTCATAAGAAATAGTCAATTGACTGATGATTTTAGAATCGCCTTGGGCATCTCGGACAATGATAGCTTTGGTCATATTTTCTTTAAGCATCATTTTGTTGACTGATTTTCCTCGAAGTGTTCCCCAGTTGATTTCATAGAATTGAGTTGAGTTATTATTGTAACCGTCATTCAACAAAAAATTAACTGGTAATCGCAACTGTACATTCACGGGTTGCCCCGTGTGCTGCCCTGCTTCCCAACGAGCCATTTCATCTAATACCGACAAGGCGGCAGTGCCACAGCCACCACCAATATCTTTAATCACCTCTTGTTGCTCTATAAGACCTTTTTTGTTGACCACAAAACTGATAATAACCGTTCCTTCTATATTTTCTTCTTTCGCCAAATCAGGATATTCCAATGTGTTAGCTATGAATCGAACCAAATTTTCGTTAGAACATGCTCGTTTTTGATCTGACCCATTTTTCAAGTGATCGCAACCAGAAAAATAGGGCATCTGATCTACTTCGATGAATGTGGAATCAACTTGGGCAAAAACACCAAAAGTCCAAACATTAAGGATTAATAATATTAATATTCTTGTAAGCCGATTCATAAGACTAGCGATTTGCATATTTTAAGGATGCGATGACGTTCTCGATTGTAAATGTCAACGGTTTTTCGGCAAAGTTTCCTTCCTTGTCAATGATAAAATATTGTGGCAACGCTTTCACTTCAAACTGCTTGGCGATAGCCGAATGAATTCCCGCAGGGGCAAGTAGGTGTGTACCTTCATAGTTTTTATCTGTAATGTATTGATCCCATTTTGCAGTATCAGAATCAAAGGAAACGTGAACAAATTCAATCTCGTTACCTAATTCCGTTTGTACCAATTTCATTTCTTCCATTTTCTTCACACAAGGACGACACCAGGTTGCCCAAAAATTGAGGAATACGACCTTTCCTTGTAAATCAGATAATCTCAAATCTTTAGCATTTTCAGTTGGAACGACAAACTCAGGTGCGGGTGTTCCAACAGCTGTTTTCATCGCTTTTTGATAAGCATAAATGGCTTTATCATCAAACAATGGATAGGCGTTATTTTCTACAAAATCATCATAAATAGGAATGGTCGTATCTATATATTTTTTATAAAAAGCAATACTCAACAACTCACTTTGCATAAATGCCATTGCCTTACTTGACAACTGTTCTTCAGCAATTTTGTATTGAGTGGCGTACGGATTTTCAGTTACTTGATCTTGTTTAACATAAATACGATTGATATAAGCCAGCAAAAAAGTACGATACCAATGGCTTCCGATTTGATCGTTTTGAAGTGGAACATCCTTTAAAAAATCAAAATAAGATTCTTCAATTCCGTGCATTCCTTTATACACATCACCGAAAAAAAGTTGATGATAAGCCCAATTGTAATAAATTTCAGCCCGCATAAATTCCTTAAAATCTTCAGTCAATAGATCAGGACTATTTTGAACAAAAAATCCTAAATTAGCTAACTCTGTTGCTCGGTTTTTATTGATTTGTTGTGTAAACGCTTCTTTCGTTTTAGACCGCATAGCATAATCTATATCAGGATCAATTCGATACCAATACGGACCTGAGCGATACTGTAAATATTTAAACGGATTAAGTTCGAACGGATATTTTTCTAAATAACTACTTAGATAAGCGTTATTCTCTCCACTTCTTCCCGAAAAATCAAACGAAAATTTGAATGAATCTGCATCAAAATTGACAAACAAGGTATCGTTGGGTTCTAAATATAACAGTGCATTATTTCGAGCATATAACAGGTTGACCGTTTGAGGTTCGTTGATTTGAACAGCGAAAGCAAATGACCCGTCTTCTAAAATATTAGATTCGTAAGTATCTATATTGCCGTCCAAAAAACGATGATTCACTTGCAAATCAATTGCGTTGATAGTTGGATTATTACCTGTAATCTTACCTCTGACAAGTGTATTTTGTGCAAATAACAAGCTGGAAAACAAAAGAAGTATTAATATCGTGATCGGTCGTTTTAGCATTTTCATAAAAAGGGGATTAATTAATTGAACCTTACTACACAGAAACTACTGCTCCCGAAACAATTCGTATAAATTCCTTAGTCAAAGAATCGGTCTGCATTTGATTACGGAAAGCTTCCATCGTGTCTTTATACAAAATATTTCCTTTGTGAATGATGGCTAAATCGTCGCACAGCAAGTCTACTTCACTCATAATATGAGAGGAAAAAATAACGGTTTTTCCTTCATCTTTACAGGTACGAATGAGTTGAATAATATTCTCTGCCGTGATGACATCTAAACCAGAAGTGGGTTCATCAAAAACAACGACTTTAGGATCGTGGATCATTGTACGGACGATAGAAACTTTTTGCTTCATTCCCGTTGATAATTGTCCAATTCGTTTTTTGGCAAAATCATTCATATCCAACAAATCAAATAACCGCTCTTTACGTTCTTTGTATGTTGCTTTGTCTACACCGTATAAATCAGCAAAATATTTAACTACTTCATTTGGTGTGAGTCGATGATATAAACCTGTACTTCCAGTTAAAAATCCTATATTTTGTCTTACCGATCGACTGGCAGTTACAACATCATGTCCAGCAACTTTTATAGATCCCGAAGTTGGTTGAAGTATCGTTGCAATCATTCGGAGTGTGGTCGTCTTTCCTGCACCATTGGGTCCCAACAACGAAAACACCCGTCCAGGTTGACAATTAAATGAAACCCCATTTACTGCCGTGACGGAAGTATTAGAAGTATTCATTTCTTTGCGTTGCTGACGTGATAAGTTGAATGCTTTGGTGAGGTTATTTACTTCTATCATATTAGTGTGAGTGTGTTTTTATTCTTCGTAAGTTGCTACTAAGTCCTTTAATTCTGTCAAGTAAACCGCTTTCTGTGGCGCTCGACGTTTAATATTAGTAGCTGTCCAATAGCTATGTGCTTCTAAAAAGGTGACTTGAATACGATTCCATTGTTCCTCGCTTTTTAGAATACCTAATTCATGGAGTTCTTCATACAGTGTTTGACCAATGGTATAAAAATCAGATCGTCCTAGATAATCTAAATCAGCATCGCAGATAATTTTTTCTAAATGATTTTGGGGATTTTGTGGGATTTTCGTTGCCATAATCATTCCGCAGATTTGCTCAATCTGCCTTTCAGAATAGCCATATTCGGGTAAAGTAGATGTTGCAATTTCACAACCTAAACGTTCATGTTCTTGATTAGAAACAGTGAATCCTGCATCGTGAAATAGCGCAGCAACACACAACAACTCTTGATCTTTACTAGACACATTTTCTAATATACATAATTCTTTCACCGTTGCCAGCACATCTAAAGTGTGGTGCAATCCATGATAATATAAACTTGGATCAAGTTCGTGTTCCAATTTATTTAAAATGTATTGTTTTGTTGCTTTATAGCTCATTTAACAGCGAATAATTATGAATTAATCTTTTCATTAAGCAGATGTACTGATTATTTAACGCAATTTTATACCAAATAAAGGTATTATAAAGTATATAATTTTTATAATAAACAACTTATAAACAAATATCTTTTAAATCTTCTTCAAAAGATTGCTTTTGAACGACTCCATTCAACAATACCTTCTACCTCTTGTTCTAAAATAAAATATAACATTTTATGAAAACAATATTGATTGCAGGCGGAACAGGATTGATTGGTAATAGACTAAGTTATTTATTAACTCAAAAAGGTTATCAGGTCATTCATTTGAGTAGAACAGAAAACTTAGATGCTACTTATCCTGCTTACCATTGGGATTTGGAAAAAGGAACAATGGATGAAACAGCACTTCTAAAGGCTGATTATGTCATCAATTTAGCTGGTGCGGGTATTGCAGACAAACGATGGACAATTAGTCGAAAAAAACTAATTATAGATAGCCGTGCAAAGGGTAATGAATTATTTCAAAACTACTTTCAGACGGTTAAAAAACCTAAAGCGTATGTTAGTTCTGCTGCTATTGGTATTTATGGAGATCGAGGGCAAGAAGAACTAGATGAGCTTTCTGCACCTGGCAAAGACGGTTTTCTAATGGAAAGTTGCGTTTTATGGGAACAGTCTATCAAAGCATTGGAGGATGCGACCCACGTACGTACAGTTATTATTCGAGTGGGTATTGTACTTTCTTCACAAGGTGGTGCATTAGAAAAAATGATCTTACCATTTAAAGTTCGAACGGGTTCATACTTTGGAGATGGAAGTGCGATCTATTCTTGGATTCACATAGATGATATATGTGGTATCTTTATAAAAGCTGTAGAAGATGATTCTATGAAAGGTATTTACAATGCCGTTTCTCCCAATCCACTATCTAATAAAGAATTGACGTATGCGATTAGTGAGGCGATGGGTACACCTAACTTAATTGTGCCTGCACCAACATTTGCTCTGCGATTGGCAATGGGTGAAATGGCTGATGTTGTTTTAACAAGTGCGAAGGTTTCTTCTAATAAGATAGAAAAGGCTGGATACGAATTCAAGTTCACAGATGCTGTAAAAGCGGTGAAAGACGTAGTAGAAAAAGAATTGTAAAAATAAAAAAGGTTGGATATAGTACATAAAAAAAGTGAGTATAGAACCAGCCCTACCCCCCAATGAGACTGGTTCCACTCACTCCAAAAACCCTTACGGGTCTTTTTCTTTGACCTACACTTAGTTTAATATTGAGTGGAAAAGGTCGTTATATTTTAATAACCAACAATAATTGATGGCTCATTTTTTAAACAAGAAAATGAGTATAGAACCAGCCCTACCCCCCAATGAGACTGGTTCCACTCACCTTTAAGATCACGAATGACCTTAATTCTTAATTATCATCTCAGAGTAATTATACTCAAAGAGCAGTTTTCTAAATTTTGTGATGCAAATGTATACTTCATTGCACTCTGTACTTTAAGCAAGTAGTATGCCATAATCTTATGAGAGACCTATAAAAAACATAAATACTTTTGACATATATTTCTTATTTAACATCTCACAAAGTGGCTACATACGTTCAATCAAATACAGAGTTTAATAAATCTCTATTTCCAACATTGCTTATCATATTTTATTGCATGAATAATGCCAAAATGGCTTCGTTATTTAGAAACTAGGTATGAATTTAGCGTTCAAAAGCTCCATTATTTTTCTTATAAATAGCATATAAAAAGCATTGACAGATGTAAATGTTATTTTACTGTCGTTTTGGCAGTTAAAACCTGGTGGCATAGCCTTTGACTACTACCTATTTGGAAACTATTTTTAAAAATCAGGTATTTATCACCTTATAAAAGATCATTATTATGCAAAAAGGACAGATTTCCGTACAAACGGAGAATATTTTTCCTATCATTAAGCAATTTCTATATTCCGATCAAGAGATATTTTTAAGAGAGCTCATTTCAAATGCCGTTGATGCGACCTCTAAACTCAAAACATTAGCTGCAAGAGGTGAAGTTAATGGAGAGATCGGTGAGACGGTAATAGATATTTTATTAGATAAAGATGCTAAGACCTTAACTATTAGAGATAGAGGTATTGGTATGACCGAAGAAGAAGTCAATAAATATTTGAATCAGGTCGCTTTCTCTAGTGCGCAAGAATTTTTAGAAAAATACAAGGACGAAAGTTCAATTATTGGTCACTTTGGTTTAGGTTTTTACTCGGCCTTTATGGTAGCCAAAACCGTTGAAGTAAAAACTTTATCGTATAAGGAAGGCAGCGAAGGAGTGACCTGGATTTGTGATGGAGATCCTGAATATTCTATCGGTACAAATGACAAAACGACAAGAGGAACGGATATCATCTTACACATCAGCGATGACAGTACCGAATATTTAGAAGAGAGCCGCATCCAAGAATTATTAGATAAATATTGCAAGTTCTTACCGATTGAAATTCGTTTTGGAACAAAAAAAGAAACGGTTTTTGAAGGTGAAGGCGAAGATCAAACATCTAAAGAAATAGAAGTTGACAATATCATCAACAATCCCAATCCAATCTGGCGCAAGCAACCTGCGGAGTTGACGGATGAAGATTATAAAAACTTCTATAACGAACTATATCCGTACTCCACTCCACCGATGTTTTGGATACACTTAAATATTGATTATCCGTTCAACCTGACTGGTATTTTGTATTTCCCAAAAGTGACCAACTCTATGGAAGTGCAAAAAAATAAAATACAGTTGTACTCCAACCAAGTTTATGTGACCGACGAGGTGAAAGAGATTGTTCCAGAATTTTTGACCTTATTACATGGTGTGATTGATTCACCTGATATTCCATTGAACGTTTCTCGTTCTTATTTGCAAAGTGATGCCAATGTGAAAAAAATCACAGGTTATATCACTAAAAAAGTAGCCGATAAACTGAATGATCTGTATAAAAAAGATCGTGCGGCATATGAAGAAAAGTGGAGCGACTTGAACGTGTTTGTTAAATACGGAATGCTATCAGAAGAGAAATTCCATGATAAAGCAGTCAAATTTGCGTTGTTGACCAATGTGGACGGCGAGCATTTTACGATTGATGAATATGCAGAAAAAATAAAAGCGGTACAAACCGATAAGCACAATAAAGTGATTCATTTATATACCAATAATAAAGATGAACACGACAGCTTTATCACCTCTGCTAAAAACGCAGGTTACGATGTATTACATTTTGATAATATCATTGATAACCACTTTATGCAGCACATGGAGCATAAAGGAACAGACATTACATTCGTTCGAGTAGATTCGGATGTAGTCGATAATTTGGTACAAAAAGATGAAACCAAAGAGTCGGTATTGAGTGAAAAAGAGCAGGAAAAAGTGCTAGGTTTGTTCAAGGATAATATTGGTGATGCTTCGGCCAATGTTGAGGTAAAAGCCTTATCGCCCGACGATCAACCTGTGGTCATTACAAAGCCTGAGTTTATGCGTCGTATGAAGGAAATGCAGGCCTTACAAGGTATGCAAACAGGTGCTTTCCCAGATATGTATAACGTCATCGTGAACGGAAATCATCCTTTAGTAGCAGAGAAATTATTGAAAATGCGTAGCGAAGATAAGAAGAAGGATTTTGTACAACATCTATATAATTTAGCCATGTTGAATCAAGGGATGTTGAAAGGAAGTGCATTGACTTCGTTTATCAATAGTAGCTTAGAATATTTAAAGTAAAAATTCAAAATAGCTTAAACGTAAAACGGGTAACTGAATTAGTTTTCAGTTACCCATTTTTTTTGTTTGTTTATAATGATTAACTTGTTACTAATCTTTCAAACCATTTGAAACTGTACATGAGAATCATACTTCTGTATATACAATTGATGTTTTACATATTCAGTTTTTGTGCTGGATATAGTCAAAGTAATATTGATTTACAACAACAAGATTCTCTAATACAAATCGTCCAAAGTCAACCTTCAAATACTGCTAAGATCAGTTCTATTCACCAAATTTTTAAAAACCAAATCCCAAAATCGGATTCCTTATTAAGCGCATTAGCGCAACAAGCATTTCGTCTATCCAGTCAACAATCGACGCATGGGTTAACCATGAAGACCCACTTATTATATGCGTATTCCATTGCAAAAAAAGGAAGTTACGATGCTGCCATTGCTCAATTAAAATTATTGGAACAAGAAGCGTATCATCATAAAGACACGTCTTTTTGGGCAATCGCAAAATATGATATGGCTAATTATTATAGAGAACAAGGAAATTATGAACAAGCACTAAAAAAATTGGAAGAAGCCAAGAACGGATATATTTTAACAAAAAAAAGTGATAAACTATGTCAGATATATACGACTATGGCAAGTATATATAGAGTGCAAGGACTACTAGATTCGACGTATAAAAATCTTCAAAAAGCAGCGAACCTCGTAACGACAAATCAAACAAAAGCGCAACTCAATAATCAATATGGGCGATATTATAGAGCCATCGGTCAAATGGATTCTGCTCGAATAGCCTACGAACGAAACCTCAGAATTTATGATCTCCAAAAAGAAGGAAATGAGCTTTCTGTAACTTATAATAATCTCGGTAATATGGCTCATATTGCAGGTGATTATAAAGGCGCGCTCAACTATTATGTACAATCAAAAAACATAAAAGAAGCACTAGGACTCAAACGAGGTCTGGCAATCAGTTACCACAATATCGGAACAATTCGGTCTGATTTAAAGGACTTTGCAGCTAGCAAACAGGACTTTAAAAAATCGCTAGAACTTTCTGAAGCCATTGGTTTCAAAACCTTAATCGTACACAATTTTAACCGAATTGGTGCATTGGAGCGATTTGATGCGAATTATAAGTCTGCTATTGAGTGGCATCAAAAAGCATTAGATTTAGCTACGGATATTTCTTTCCAAACAGAAATGAACCAAGCGATGCTGAACCTTGGCGAAGATTATGCCGAACAAAATGATATTGGCAAAGCTCTGGATTATTTTGTAGAAGGTTTACAAATTTCAGAGACAAGTGCCGACCAAAAACGAATTAGTTCTTTTTTGGTTGCCATTTCCGATTTATATACAAGGGTATCTAAAGAAAATAGCACTGCATCTGATATTCAAAGTCTTAGTATATTTCAGCAACGTAATATCAATACAGCAAGCGTAGAACAAATGCTCAATCGAGCAATGAACATTGCCAACCAACTCCACTATGCCGAACAAAAATTAGAAGCCTTTGAAGCCCTGCATTATTTTTATAAAACGACCAGAAACTATACAAAGGATGCCATTTTACTCGATCAATTTATGATCTATAAGGATAGTTTATTTAATAGTGAAAGAGCCAATGCCATCGCTGCTTTGGAAACTAAATATGAAGCGTCTGAAAAAGAAAAAGAGATTCTCGAATTAGAGACAAATCAGAAAATAGCTGCACAAGAACAAAAAAGATTAACAGCTCGAACGCGCCTCTATTTAGCCATTGCAGTGGGCTTGCTTGGCTTTTTATTGATCGGTTTTTATCTGTTTTATCAACTTCGGAAAATCAAACATACTCTAGAACGTCAAAACACTAAACTCCAAGAAGTTAACGCTACCAAGGATACGTTTTTTGGTATTATTGCCCACGATATTCGCAGCCCAATTGTTGCACTAGACGGCGTAGGTGAACAGATGGAGTATTATCTCAAAAAAGATAAACCCGATAAACTTCAACGTCTGGCAAGCCGAGTAGATGCTACTGCTAAACAACTCAGCAACCTGCTTGACAATCTACTCAATTGGGCTTTACTCCAACAAAATGTGATCTCCTATCGTCCCCAACAATTAAAGATTCAATCTATTGTAGATAGTACTTTTGCAATGTTTGAAAACAACGCATTAGCAAAAAATATTCAATTAGTATCAGACATTGATTCAAACGTTGAAATATTTGCCGATGAATCAGCTATCTATACTATTTTGAGAAATCTAGTGAGTAATGCCATTAAATTTACACCACGAAAAGGAATTGTTTCTGTTGCTGCTATTATCAAAGAAAATCATGTTTTTATAAGTATAAAAGATACGGGAATAGGAATGACCCAACAACAAGTTGAGCAGCTTTTTTCGTTAGAGAAAAAAAACACATTAGGCACAGCGGGCGAAAAAGGAACGGGTTTGGGGCTAATATTAGTAAAAGACTTGGTTACCTTGAATAAAGGTGTTATTTTAGTTGATAGCAACAAAAACCAAGGTACGACCTTCACTATACAACTCCCACACGCTACTCACTATTGATACGAAAAACTTATGTGTGCCGAGAACGGGGTAAAAAAACGAAAATGAAATGAAGGTTTTACCACTTCGGCATCACTATTCACGGGAAAATTACCTATTGAATAAATTCGGTCATTTATCCCGTGAATAGTATATCAACTTAACTACAAACAAAAGTATGTCTTTTAAAATACTTATTGTTGAGGACCAAGCCCTCTACGCCGATCAACTTGAAATGTTGATTGACAAATTAGGCTATGCACATCTAGCAACGGTGGACAATAGTACTGATGCCTTGATGGTCGTCAATCGCCAAGCACCCGATTTAATTTTAATGGATATTCATATTAGAGGTACACATGATGGTATTGAATTGGCTGATTTGATTCATCAAGACAAACTTGTTCCTATTATTTTTATCACTTCCTTGCAAGACGACTTGACCTTTGCTAGAGCGAGTCGTACCCAACCTGTCCATTTTTTACTCAAACCGTTTAGTAATATTCAATTGCAACGAGCCATTGAGTTGACCGTCTCGAAACTACACGAAACGGAACCCGCAAGTACTAAGATGGAAGAATGGGAAAATGATTTTTTTTCTGATGAACATTTTTTTATCAAAACCCGTCAACGACTCGAAAAAGTAGCCATCAACGAAGTCTTGTATATCGAATCTGACGGACATTATACACAAGTACATACCGCTCATAAAAAATTCTTGGTGCGCCTTTCTACTACTAAACTCATTCAAAAACTCCCCGAAACCCTATTTATACAAACCCACCGTAGTTTTTATGTCAATACTCAAAAGGTACAATCTGTTGATTTAGAAGAAAGTATCATTCTAGTCGGAGGTCAATCAATCCCGTTAAGCAAACGTAACAAAGATGATTTTTTGAAGCGACTAAACTGGATTTAATCCATCTGTCAAGTCACTCGTATTCTTTTTTAACACCACTCACGTCAGCTATCTGCCCACTTGTGTATACGAATACGTCCATTCATGCCTATTGTCATAAAAAATCACTTTTGCACTCCTACCTTTAAATGGTAAACAAAGTATTCACAACAAATAACTTTATCCAAATGCACCTTGTATGATTCTTTTGTTCTAAATACTTTCTCTTTTAACATCACTTCAAAAACTTAAATGAAATGAAAAAGATAATTATTTTACTATTCGCAATAGTTCTTTGTGGTTTGCAGATGCAAGCACAAAATCAGAAATCAAGTACTGGAGGGCTTTCTCCAAACAAGTCAATGGAGAAATCAAACTCTTTACCAGGGAGTGAACTAGACATAGATGGAGAAGCCCGTTTAAACTTAGTCAATGGCTTAGGTGGCTTGGATTTTTACAACTCTGCTGGAGATTTTATTGGCTTATTAAGGCATGATACAGATAATCCTGATGGGATTATGTATTTATCTAATTTTACTGGTTCTGGAGGAGAATTACAATTGTATTCTGAAGGAACAATAACGTTGTATGGTGCAGGTCAACCTACCTTAATTGTAGATGCTGCTCAAAACGTCGGTATTGGCACAGATACCCCTGATGCCAAATTTGACGTCAACGGTAAAATTGCTCTCACAGCAGATATAAATGATGAAATGGTTATCATCAACGGCGATACTTGGGAGCATTCTAGTGGACCTCAAACTTTTAATACTGGTGGAGATAATTTTATTATGGCATCTAACGAAGGTTCTGGAGAATCCGCTGGTATTTATGGAGATGGAGATGCTGTTACTATTTGGTCTCCAGGTGACGGCGTTTCTGGAGGTACTGGTGCTTTAGTTGCAGTTTGTGATGAAGATCGTTTTGATTCTACTGATACAGACCCATATAATAATACAGGTTTAATTTGGTATTTAACAGAATCTGGTGGTTGGATTGCAAGTGACATTAATCGCAAGGAAAATATCAATGCGTTTACAAACTCTTTAGATAAAATTTCTCAGTTAGATGTTTTTACCTACAACTATAAAATGAATCAAGCAGAAGTGGATAAAGGTCAGGTCAATCCAGAGGTCGTTGGTATTATCGCACAAGACTTACACAAAGTGATCCCTCAAGCCGTAAATATCACTGAAAATGGGGAGCATTTCGTTAATTACAATCAAGTAACACCTGTATTGATTGGTGCTATCAATGAGCTTTCGGCGTCCAACGAAACACTTCAAGCAGAAAATATAGAACTTAAAAACCGCCTCGCACAGCTCGAAGCAGCAGTTGAAACACTAAAAAGAGAATAAGCATCATAAGACTCTTATAAAACTCAGCGTCTATCCTAAAAAATATTTGATAAGAATTGGAATAATGTCCAGCGGCCTTCGAAGCAATGACTTCGGAGGCTGTTTTTGTTGCTACAAATTAAAAAGCGACTGCTTATTATTAAGATAAGCAGTCGCCTTAGTCTGAGTTCTATTCAAGTGGTGACTGAAGTCATCACTTGATTTAATGTTTGTTTATAAAAACTGTTACAGTTAAAGTGACTTCAATTCAGGTACTAACTGTTCTGGTTTTTTAAAACCAACCAAGTTCTTTTTGACGTTTAATTTCTCGTCCAAAACCACCAATGTCGGATACCCACGAACTGCAAATTTACCCACCAATTCATGGCGTCCGTTTCTTCGGTTTTTAGGAATTTCTGGTTTGTAGGTTGGGTTTTTATACGTTTTTCCTTGAAAGGTGATTTCGCCAGGTGATTCTGCATTGAATTTAACAGGATAGTAGTCATTCATTAATGCTGCCACTTCTGGGTTGTTGAATGTCAATCGATCCATCATTTTACATGGGCCGCACCATTCTGTATAAACGTCTACGATCAAACCTTTTGGTTCTTTTTCGTTGAGTTTCATGGCTTCTTCCATGCTCAACCATTTGACTGCACCTTTAGCAGTTGTAGCAGTTGTAGCTTTTTTAGCAGCGACAGGTTTAGCTTTAGGTGCTGGTGTTTCTTGAGCAGTTTGAGTTGTTTCTTGTGAGCCACAAGCCATTGCTAGTACACAAAAACATAAAGACCAAAAAAGATATTTCATAAGTACATTGTTTTAATTTGATATAAATATTGAATTCGAGAACAAAATTAATCATTTTAGCTCTATCAAGCAATTGAACGAATACAGGATACTACCGATATTCACTTCTTTTGAGTTAAACTTTCGTTAAATAGAACTAGATTTGCGATCA
>JAHDFQ010000001.1:2928-7411 GCA_020628085.1 Saprospiraceae bacterium | reverse complement strand
GATATTCACTTCTTTTGAGTTAAACTTTCGTTAAATAGAACTAGATTTGCGATCAGATGAACGAACCGAAAATATATCCATATTGAAATCAAAACAACTTTTAGCACACTTTGCCTTATTATCGGTCGCTATTATATATGGTGCAAACTATACGATTGCCAAACTGGTGATGGACGATAATTATATTCAACCATTTGCATTTATACTCATGCGAGTGGTTGCTGCTGTATTGTTTTTTTCGGGGTTTCATTGGCTGTTTGTTAAAGAATCTATTCATAAAAAGGATATTCCTTTGTTTGTTCTTTGTGGATTGTTTGGCGTGGCGATCAATCAACTGTGTTTTTTTAGTGGCTTGCAACTCACTAAACCGATCAATGCTTCACTGATTATGACCATGACACCAATTTTAGTCTTATTAAGCTCTGCTATTATTTTGAAAGAAAAAATCACAATCCGTAAATTAATAGGAGTTTGTATTGGTGGTTTAGGTGCAGGTTTATTAATAGCTTATGGGAAAGAGGTTGCGTTTAACTCCACCCAACTGAAAGGTGATTTATTGATCTTAGTGAATGCCACTTCCTATGGAATATACTTAGTCTTGGTCAAAACTCTTACTCAGAAATATCATCCTATTACGATTGTCAAATGGGTGTTTAGTTTTGGTTTGATTATGGTTATTCCTTTTGGATTTCCACAAATGAGTACTATTGATTGGAGTAGTTTTACGAGTTCCATTTGGCTGGCTTTTGGGTATGTACTGCTTTGCACCACTATCATGACTTATCTTTTTAATGCTTTTGCACTTTCCCGATTACGTGCTTCTACTGTCAGTACTTATATATATTTGCAACCATTGGTTGCTACTACCATCGCATTGTTACTTCAAGCAGATGTACTCAATTCGATTAAAATTTGTTCTGCTGTTTTTATTTTCATTGGTGTTTTCTTGGTCAGTACGTCTTCCAAAAAACAATAAGTTAGCATTTAGTATATTTTTATTAAAAATATGTAACTTTTATACTAATGTTACAGTAGTAGTATATGTAGTTTGTTTACTAGAATGATTGAAAAGTAAAATACTATTTCATTTCTTGTATTCGTGTAACTACTTTCCTATAATAGTCCCTCCTATAAAATGTTCTGGCGAACCGTCAGCATTGTTTCCTATTGTGTGTTTTCAAGAAAAACGACAAGGTGTGTGTGGCTTTGGCGTTTGGTATGTTTTGAGTTCATCATTCTACTCGGAATGATGGTAATGTTTCTTTTTATTTTCTGATGGAGAAACACTTTTTTGTATAAACGACCTTTATACAACAGTAGTGGTATTGTCCTATTAATATCATGATTCATTAAAGTGTACAAATTTGTACAAAACATATCAAACTCACCTGTTCTTTATAGAATTTGTTCTATTTATCACCACTATCATTGTCACAGAAAACTTCACAAACATAAATTGTCGAATAGTTTTTCATTACGATAAAAGTTCTAATTTCTATTCTAATTTTTAAAATATGTTGTGCTATGAAAGCGAGCAATTTAAGTTAAAAATAGCAATATTAAAAAATCACCAATAAAAACATAAATAGCTAATAATCAGCATTTTAAAATAAAAAAGAGCAAATATTTAATAAAAAAAATTTCAAAATATATTGCTCCTATACCATATTCTATTGAACAAATTTTCTGTATATTTATGCGAAATAACAAACGACAGCTACTATGAACCAATCAAACTTTAATTCAAGTAATGAGCTAAAAGAACGTCTCGTTGAGTATGAGGCGATGTCACAAAAAGGAACGGTAGGTTTCTTTGAGGAAACGGTATTCTTTGACTTCATTAATTACTATAAATCGTGTAATGATTTGCGACGAGCATTAGAAGTCGCCGATCATGGACTTCATCAACACCACTTTTCTACAAAACTATATTTGCAGAAAGCACAGCTATTATTAGATGATAATCAACCAGAAATGGCTATTGATACTTTGGATGAAGCTGTTTTATACGCACCTAGCGAAAAACTACATCAATTTAGAAATCAACTGATTGCTGAATTGGAAAGAGAACAAATGGGATCTAGTCATTTCGATAATTTTCTGATCAATAAGTCTATTTTAGATGATCGTTTTGAGGATTTGGAAGAGTTATACGAGCGATTGAAATTGAAATTAGAGCAAAACCCGAAGGACGAAATAGCATTAAACAAAATGTGGTTTTGCACAGATATTATTCAATGTTACGAGGATAGTATTGAATTCTATTTAAGTCTGATTAACAAAGAACCCTATTCTTATTTGGCGTGGTATAATCTTGGTCGTACTTATAAAGATAATCATCAATATGAAGATGCTGCGGATGCATTGGAGTATGCCTTTATCATAAGAGAATCTTTCTTGCCTGCTTACAAAGCGTTTATTGATACTTGCGTATTGCTAAGCGATTATGACCGACCATTGAGGGCTTTTGAAGATTTTCCTAAAAATCTAGAACCTGACAGCAAATTATTAACTTCTTTTGGAAAATGTTATGAAATGAAAGGGAATTATAAAGTAGCATCTGCGCTATATCGAAAAGCATTAACGGTTGATGGATTAAATGCCGATACGCATTATCGTATTGGTGAATGTTTTTCAAAACAAGAACAATGGAATAAAGCCATTCGTGCTTATGAAGAAGCGATCATGCTGGATACTAGAAACGAAGTTTACTACGCCGCTCTTGGTGATGTGTTTGCTAAAATACACGACTACAATATGGCTTTCCGTTTCTTGGAAAAAGCGGCTGATACAGCACCTGAAATTGCTGCGTATTGGACAAATGTAGTTACCTTTTTGATGGACGTAAATGATTTTGATCGTGCTTGGGATAAACTTAATGAATCCATGGATCATGTGATTGACCATACGGAAATCAAATATTGTCGAGTAGCTTGTTTGTATAGAATGGGTGATCGAACAGCAGCTAAGAAAATGTTGACAGAAGTTTTATATGACCATTATAATCAATATAGCTTATTGTTTGATTACGCGCCAGAAATAGAAAAAGATATGACGTTCATTGCGCTCATTAATATTTGTAATCAAAATTAAATCCTAAACCCTATTTATCGAAAGTACCTTTTTAGGTCAATAAATAAATGCAAAATGCGCTATCGAAGTCATTCGAATAGCGCATTCCTATTTTTATAACTGTTCAGTATATTGGATTACCCTAGTAATCCACCTAAACCACCCATTTTATCTTTTAGCATATCCATGCCCTTACCTTTAACAGCATCCATCAATCCATCACCACCGCCCAAAGCAGCCATGATTCCTTCTTGAGATACCTCGCCATCATCGTTACTCACGCCACCTTTCACTTTGTTAATCAACATGGGCAATGCCGTAGAAGACACCATTGAAGCCATAGATTCAGGAATACCTAGCTTGTTTGTCAATTTAGTAATGAATCCACCAGAAATAGAGTTGAATAAACTATTACTTGCCAAGTCTCCACCACCAGATAGCATTCCCATAATTCCAGAAATATTACCGTCACCGATAGCTCCCATGATACCTTCTTTGATACTATCTTGCGCTAATGGAAAAGCTGAATCTGCCTGACCTGCATCCATTCCTGTTTTTTCTGTAATCGCACCGATCACTTGACTTTTAGCTGCTCCTAATAATTGATCTAACATAGTTTATATATTATTTATATTTAAAAAATTCTATTGTATATCATTGTGACGAAACTTTATTTTGAAGTCACGTTTGTTTGTCTTCCTATTCTAATGTCAGTAACATTATTAGTGAATTATATGTTTTCAAGTTCTCCAATTAATCTATTCCATCTCTTTTTTTGAATGATAAATATAAGTATCAACCCAATGATGATTAAAGGATATAAAAAGCAAAAGATGAGGGTGTTAATTTCATAATATGACAGATTTAGAATATTCGCCAGATTGATAATGAAATCAGTCCCATAAATATATACTTCCTTAATCATGTTTTTTTTGATTTTCTTTAAGTCTACTGATTTTCAATTGAAGATTAACCGACTTTATCAATAAAAGATACATTGCCATTGGTATCAAAACTACTAAAAATAGAACATTGGCAACACCGTAATGTCCCGTTGATTTCAAAGAAGAAATGATTCCAAAATATACTGGATCAATGTATTCAAAATAAGGTTTGACTAATTTTACATGATTTTCCTTGCAATAATTTGTATTCTCATGACAGACCCAAGTGCATTGGTTTTTCAATTTTTCAGCTGAGTTAATTGCGATAATGCCTTGATGATTGTATCCTTTCTCGACCATATTGATTCTAACAATTTCGTTTATCACTATCATTCCTAAAAAAGGAATAATTAGTATCGAAATATATAGAAACCATCTTTTCATTCTTTCAGTAAACTACTTTTTCATGAACTACCCAATCTTATTATTCACCATCTTCATAATTGCTTCCTCCAATTGATCTGCTT
>JAHDFQ010000001.1:0-2828 GCA_020628085.1 Saprospiraceae bacterium | reverse complement strand
TACCCAATCTTATTATTCACCATCTTCATAATTGCTTCCTCCAATTGATCTGCTTGTTCAATCATCGCTTTCCCATCCTCCAAAACTTGCTTAACAAATGTTTTATCTTCCAAATCGGCTGCGTTAATTTTTACATTTAAGTACGCCCCATGCACTGCTGCTCTCGCACACAACGCCCCTACACCTGCATCTGTGATCGAATTCGGATTGCCAATTTCTGCCATGCCTTTAATAATTTCAAATGAATCTAAAGATAGTTGCATCACTCGAAACGGTACTTCAATGGCATATTTAGTAGCTGCTTGAATGGCCGATTTACGAGTCGCTTTTTCAGTATCTGTTCCTTTCGGTAAGCGAATGGCTTCTATAATGGCATTAAACGAATGTGTGTCTTCATCTACCATTTTCAGTAAAGCATCCTTAATGACTTGCCCCCGTTCGGCCCACGCTGAAAACTCTTCCCAACGATCATCCCAAACACGGCGATGTGCTGATAAATTGGCGACCATCGTTGCCAGAGAAATGCCTAATGATCCGACATACGCAGAAATAGATCCACCTCCAGGAGCAGGACTTTCGGAAGCCGTTTCGTTGGCAAACTCCTGTAGGTTCATTTGCAATAATGGCGTCGAATCTGTATCCTCCAATTGATATTCGATGATCTTCTTTTGTGGATCAAAAGAACCTAGTTCATCTAAACCTAGTGATTTTACCGCAATTTTTATGATTTCTGATTCCGAAACCCCAATGGAACGTCGTTGTTTTTTCAAGAAATATCGTCCCGTATCTAGCATCACTTTTAGAGGTACTAAACCCACTAACTCTGAACCTGTTACCCGTAATCCACGTCGCTCTGCACTTTTATGGCATTCTTCAAACGCAATATGTAAAGGTGTTTGACTGATATTCGTCAAGTTCATAGAAATCTGCGCCACACCATATTCTTCAATAAACCAACCGATAGCTTTGACCGCTTTACAAGCACCTGGTTCACGTAGTGTGTTTCCTTCGGCATCGGTCATGATTTTTCCTGTAATTGGATTGCCTTCACGTTTGACTCGTCCATTCTCTCGAATATCGAATGCTACTGAATTGGCTCTACGAACGGAAGTCGTATTTAGATTTACATTATACGCAATTAGAAAATCTCGTGCGCCAATGGCTGTTGCTCCACTTCGAGAGTTGAATTTTGCAGGTCCATAGTCAGGTTTCCATTCTGCTTTTTTGAGTTTTTGAGGTAAGCCTTCATATTCTCCTGAACGTACGGTAGCTAAGTTCTGTCGGTCTGGTCGAGTGGCTGCAGCCTCATACATATAGATAGGAATATCCAAGTCCTGCCCGACCATTTCAGCCAACTTGTGGGCATATTCTGCTACTTCCTTCATCGAAATATTAGAAATTGGAATCATCGGACAAACATCGGTTGCACCCATTCGGGGATGTTCACCTGAGTGCTTACTCATATCAATGATTTGACTTGCTTTTTTTATAGCCAAAAAAGCTGCTTGTACCACAGGCATGGGTTCACCGACAAAAGTCACAACGGTTCTATTCGTCGCTTTCCCAGGATCAACATCCAGTAATTTAACGCCATCGACACTTTCGATTTCGTTGGTAATTTCTTTTATGATACTCATATCCACCCCTTCACTAAAATTAGGGACGCATTCGATCAGTTGTTTTTTATTCATATTTGATTGGTGTGAATGTTTTAAGGTAATCTGATAAAACAAAAGTACAGTTTTATATCTATTTTTTTAGTTTGATTACTAAAGGTTTATGCCTAAACCTAGTTGAAAAAATTAGCTTATTTAAACTCGTTTTAGACAGTATTTCATTATAAAACCTATTGAGTATGAAGTGTTTTATATGTATATTGTTAATGCGTGTTGTGAATTATTTTTTTTCTATGATCTACAATTTGTATGCGTTATATAATTTTCACCTAGAGAAACAATAGTCTATGCGTTTCATTTATATTGCTCTTGCGTTAATGCTAGGAATGACACTTTCGGCATACCGTCAATTTCATAAACCTAGAACTCTATATCAATTTCATAAATATGAACCTAAAAGTACAAGTCAAGGATTTTGTGGGACTTGTATGATGTCATCTAACTTGCCTAAAAGCGAAGAATTTCAGTTAGGCAAAACATTATTCAAACAGAATTGCGCTCAATGTCATAACAAAAATATGATACATGATTTGACAGGACCGGCTTTAGCAGATGTAGAAAAACGATGGTCTGCTTTTCCAAAAGAAGATTTGTATAATTGGATTCGAAGTTCGCAATCGCTAGTAGAAGCTGAACATCCAAGAGCTGTGAAAATTTATAATGAATGGAATCAAACATTGATGAATGATTTTCCAAACTTAACGGATGAAGATATTGAAGCACTGTTAGTGTTTATTGATAATTACTACAGATAAAAAATCATTTTTCTTCAATTATGAACAAAATACTTTTTCTATCAATACTTACTTGGCTAATCGGTTCAGCTTTCAACTCAATACCATTAAATACTTATAATAATACTCCACCCAAAACAGGTAAGGAATTGTTTAAAAGACATTGTGCTAATTGTCATAATAAAAATATGAAAGATGATTTGAAAGGCCCCGCTTTAGCTGGTGTGGAAAAACGCTGGTCAAATTATCCTAAAAAGGATTTATACGAATGGATTAGAAGTCCAAAAGCAATGTTAGAAAAACAACATCCTAAGGCTATAGAAATTTGGTTGGAATGGGATAAAGCGAGAATGAGTGCTTCTAAGAAATTGACGGATGAGGATATAGAGGCTATTTTAGAATATATTCGTTCTGTTGA
>JAHDFQ010000048.1 GCA_020628085.1 Saprospiraceae bacterium | reverse complement strand
ACTTAGGTTCGTTCCCAAATTAATGCGGGAATTGCAGCGGATTTATCCAAAATACCAGCTAGTTTTAAGTGGTATACCACACTTTTTATCATTTTATCACTAATCCAACCATGAATGGCCCATTCGGTACTATGGTACCATCGTTCAGCATCTTCAACTTTCAATTCATAACGTTTGCTGACTTGTTCGATGATACTCTCATTCTGCATCACTTGGTCGCAGCTATCGTGTATCGTTCGCAATAGACGAATGATAGAATCTGCTTGAGCGGCTAAAATTTTATCTGTTGCGGCAATGACAAAACAAGGCCAAGGTGTTTTATATTCTCCGATTCTTTTTAACATCCCACTATCTACAAATGGTTTGGTTGTATATTTTTCCCAATAAAAAACATCCGTTTCTAGTTTTGTTAAAGAATCGAGTGCGCCATCTATATTTTTTATAATCTCAAATTGCTCTTTTTTCAATTGATGTCCCTGGCTATTTGCATCAACAATCGCCATTAAGTGTGAACCAGAACCAAATCGGCTGATTCCATATTGGGCATCGAAAATTTCGCTATAATTATTTAATTTATTTTTTGCACCAGTATGAATACCCCAAGTAAGTGGAGTTCGTACATATTCAGATATAATTTTAGATGGATTGCCTTTGATAATATCCGCAATAATTCCTTCCGTTAATAGAATACAAACATCAATTTCATCATTTCTTAATGCTTTTGTCATCTGACCTGTCCCTCCTCTAAAAGTAGTCCACTCAATTTCTATTCCACGGTCTTCGAAATAGCCTTTTTCATTGGCTAAGTGTATCGGAAGATTGAAGTGTTCGGGCACACCACCAATTCTAATTTTTTGTAATTGCATAAAACATAATTTTACTCAGATAAAATTTTCTTTACATTATTATTTTATATGTTCTTTATACTTTTGTTTATCAAAAATAAAATATTTTGAATTTAGTTTAGATTGTTCAAAATACTTATTCATATAGAGTAGAACATCAGGATTATCTTTTTGACTAAATTGCTTATCACTGAGTTGATTATAAATAAATAGTGTTTGCTGCTTTGGACGTTGGTCAACCATAGAACATAACATCGTCTCAAAAGGGACGGCCCAGTTCATTTCCAGATTTCTATCACCCATTTCAGATTCCAAAACCATTACTTTCTGACTTGAGTATTGCTCAGAAAAAGATACTAAATTTCTAACTTTATCTAGTCTATTTTCAAAATATTGATGTCCATGAGCGATCATTCCCAATCTAAATAGTATAAAAATGACAATACCAATCTGTACATTTTTGTGCATGTGCCAGTCCATTCCAAACTCATAAATGATCGGAAGCATAACAAAAAGTGTCATTGGGAAATAGAAACTTTCTAAGTAAAAATACTCTGCGCCAGTGGCATGAGTTAAATTCACAAAAAATAAATATACCAGCGTTCCACCTAGGACTAAGCCGAATTTTAAAACTTCTTTCTTGTATATATAATAACCTAAAACACCCATAAATAATATCGGAAAAAAGAACCATGTATTGACACAATGATCCCAAAACTGATTATTACTATCCATTTTCCAAAAAGCAGGGTAGTACTCCTCAAAATTTGCTTTTAGATACGTTTGTTTAGCAGTATCATACCAATTTTTAAAGAAAACGGATTTGATAGCATAAGTCATTAACATCACTCCTGCATACAAATAATACCGCCTAGAACGAATATTGGTATCATGTAGATAGAAAAAAGCCCACATAAACCCAAACATATAAAACATGAGTGGATGATAGAAAACTAAAGTGACAATGAGAGGAATAGTCAGTACCAGAAAGTAGGGGTTTTGCTTTTCTTTATTATGAATAATAAGTCCAAAGAATACCAAAAGAAGGGACAACGCTTGTTGATATTCTGAAATCGTCCAGTAAAATGAACCGCCTACCTGTGCTGTAAACAAAAATACCATCAACAATGCCAAGTATTCATTTTTGAGAACCTTTGTTAAAATATAATATATCACCAATTGAAGAAAGACAAAAGAAAGTGAATATAACAGTAGAATTATACTAATTGAGGCATTTAATTTGATGGCTAATAGAGGCAACCACTGCACTAAAACGACTCCAAAACGATTGACTTGAACCTGAAATGTTCCTTCATTTATCAACCAAAACGTTTGAAACGCAACGTCCATACAAATAGCTCGTTCCTTCCAGAATAGCGCTGCTAAAATAAATAGAAACCCAAAACCAATCCAACCTACTTTAGTGTACAAACTGGTTGAAAACTGTATATTTAGGTGAGGAGAAAAGTATTTTTTCATAGAAAGTTTTAAAAGTGTTGTTCGTAAAACTCTACTATTTTATCATCAACTAAGACATCCGAATCTCTAAGTGGTTGCTTCAATACGATTCCTTCCAAAGTACGGCAACGGCTCAAAGCAACATAGGTTTGTCCATGTTCAAACGCACCTCGTCCAAGATCAATAATGACCTTATCGAACGTTTTTCCTTGACTTTTATGAATGGTAATCGCCCAAGCCAGTTTTAATGGATATTGCTCAAATGTACCGATCACTTCGGATTCTATTTCATTGGGATTGAGGATATTACTCTTATATTTTAAGATTTCCCAAGTCATTTTTGTGACTTCTAGCACCTCCTTTTTTCCTTTCATTTCCTCTAGTTCTACTTTAACCATTTCATCAGACAAATCAATGACTTTACCAATCGTTCCATTCACAAATTTTTTCTCTGGATCGTTTTTAATAAACATGACTTGAGCACCTACTTTAAGTTGTAGAATCTGTTCGGTAGGGAATAATCGAGGTTCAAATTTACCTGTTATAGTGGCTATATATTTAAAACTCGGTGTCGCTAATTTCGATAATTGTCGTTTATTTTTTTGATCTACAATGGAATTTCGAGTCGACAGTGTGATATAAAAATCCTCCAACTCAAAATCAGGATCATATCGTTCATTCAAATCTTCTAGATCATCATAATCCATTCGATTGGTACGCACCGCATCAAGTAATCGAATAAAATGACGTGCTTCTTGACGGTATACTTTTCCTAATTCAACCATCTCCATCTCGAAGTCTGTTTCTTCAAAAACTTTCGCTGAAAAGAAATAAGCACTTTTATAAAACAGTTCAAATTTCATTTTCTCCGATGGATTAGCAACAACTGGGGGCAATTGGAATAAATCTCCAAAAAAGACCATTTGAACCCCACCAAACGGCAACCCACTGTCCCTATTTAATTGTAAAAATAGATTAATACCGTCCAAAATATCTGCTCGAACCATAGAAATTTCATCAATGACGAGTACCTCTAACTTTTTATATAAACGTCGATTCTTTCGTTTGGAAATATGTGATTCAAAATCAGGTCTTGGTGGAAAACCAAAAAAAGAGTGAATGGTTTGACCTTGAACATTCAAAGCTGCAATACCTGTGGGTGCTAAAACGACTACCTTTTTTCGAGTTGTATTTCTGAACAATTTGAGTAAAGTAGATTTTCCTGTTCCAGCACGTCCTGTTATAAACATACTTTTATTGGATTTTTCCAATACATCAATCGCATATTTATAATCACCGCTTAATTTTAAAGGTATTCGTTCGATTGCCAAGTTTTTATGATTGATTTACAAAAAGAATTTAAAGATAGGAAAATAAGTGTTAAATTTGGTTTAGATTACTATAGTTCAACACCTATTTTTAAAATTATGAATATAGAAAACTGGAGTGATATTATTCCTACCTTTGTTAAAGTTCCACTAAAGGCTTATAAATATAGGCACTCCATACAAAAATGGTGGAAGCGTTTTTTAGTCTTTACGGATAAAGGAGATACTAATATTGTTGTCCTTGGTCGTCCAAGTGTAGGAAAGTCAGTTATGGCTGCTTATCTTTATGGTGAAACCAATAATTTATCATGGGAGTTGCCACAAACTTCTAAAGATGTGGAAGCTAAAGCCTTGACATTGGGTGATTGGACACATATTTTTAGAGTAATTCCTGGGCAAACTATGAATGAAAGGTATCGTGGTTTAAATGAAGCCTTTAATTCTAGCACAAATCTTGAAGGTATTATATATGTTGCCGATTGGGGATTTACAGATGTTCGAGATCAGACGATTAAGGAATATATGGTTAAAGAAAAGGGAATAACAACTATACACAAACTTCGAGCGTTTAACTTAAGTGAGGAGTTAGAGGATTTTAAATCTGTATGCACAGAAATTGAAAAGGCTTTTGCGATTGGCAAAGCTCCAAAATGGTTAATGATTGTGGTTAATAAAGCAGATCTATTCTTTGATGATAAAAAATTGAATGAAGCGCAAGCATATTATCATCCAAAAGGAGAAAGTGCATTTAGTAAAATACTACAAAAGATGTTAATGCAGATTGGCGAACAACGTTTAAAATGTACAGCTGTCCCTTTATGTTCTTTTGAAAGAAATCTTTCTTGGAACAACAAGGTGATATCAACACAAATAAAAGGCGAAGAAAACAGAAAAGCCTTATTAAAACATTTCTATTCTACAATTGCTAATTTTTAGTTATGGAAACAATGGAAAGAGATATAAAAAAAATTGGAACACTAGGTAGTAGCTTGAATGAGTTAGATCAATTAATTGATTTGGCTGAAAATGTTTCAAGTACTATTGAGAAAAAATCTAGTAAATTGGTTAGTAATTTTTTTCAGGTAATAATTGGAATTATTTTATTCACTTCATTTTTTTTTATAGAAAATACCATCAGTTATACATTTGAATCTCAAAATGTTGAACTCTATAGTTATGTAACTAATAAGATTTTAATTTACATTGCGATTGTTATATTTATTTCAGTCATTTTTAAAATCATGAAATCAATAAAACTAGCTAGAGAGTTGGCAATTGAGAAAGAAAATTTATCTAAATTATTGAATATGATTCATCCGTATAGATCGGTCAATAAAAAGGATATTAGTATTGTGAAAAAAGAAATTATCGATATGCGTCTAAACCGTATCAAATTTAATGCTTAGTAACAAATAATTCTTATTCTTTACTATATGTCCGTCAACGTACAACAACTCACCAAAATATACGGTGCCCAAAAAGCCGTCAACGAAATCAGTTTTTCTGTCAAAAAGGGGGAGATTTTAGGTTTTCTTGGACCGAACGGAGCAGGAAAGACGACAACCATGAAAATTCTGACCTGTTTTATTCCTCAATCATCGGGTAAAGCAGAAGTTTGTGGTTATGATGTGGAGCAACATCCCATGGAAGTGCGTGCGAAAATAGGTTACTTACCTGAACATAATCCTTTATACAAAGATATGTATGTAAAAGAATATCTAGCTTTTGTGGCAGGTTTACATCATATTTCTGATAAAAAAAGTAGAGTAGGAGACTTGATCGAAATGACGGGTTTAGGGCGTGAACAAAACAAATTGATCGGTGCTTTATCGAAAGGTTATCGTCAACGGGTTGGATTGGCTCAAGCCATGTTGCATGATCCTGAAGTATTGATTTTGGATGAACCGACTTCTGGATTAGATCCAAATCAATTGGTAGAAATTCGTTCTTTAATCAAACAAATTGGACAAGAGAAAACAGTGATTTTTTCCACACATATTATGCAAGAAGTGCAAGCAATTTGTGATCGAGTTGTTATTATTAATAAAGGTGAAAAAGTAGCCGATGACCCTATTGAAAAGTTGCAATCTCGTATTTCTGGGAATACACAAGTATTGGTAGAGTTCAAATCCAAAATTGACGAATCGAAATTAAAACAAATCCCTAATTTGCTGGAGTATAAGCGTTTAGAAAGGAATCGGTATCAACTGATTTCTAACCAAGAACATGATTTACGGGCTAATGTTTTTAAGTTTGCAGTCGATCATCAGTCCGTCATTTTAGAAATGTATAAAGAAAATTATACGGTTGAAGATGTTTTCCAAAAACTGACAAAATAGAATTTACGGAACAGAAATATCTAGTTTTTTCCGCTTATCTCGATCTCTAAGAATCAATGTATAGTTGCCTTCTTTTAATAATAAAGTAGGACTTCGATCTCCGTTTTTAGCTTCTTTTATATCGGCTGGAATAGCTATTTCTGTATCTTCATTTTCATAATATGCCATCACCAGACAAGGCAATTTCATTTGATATTTATCTAAATTAATGGTCTTAATTTTTTTGTCATTTAACGGATTCATCCAAGTTGGACGACGATTATTATAAGTAGTTCTAGGATGATAAATTTGTAAATCATAAGAAGATTTTGCTTCATTAGAATACGAATCCTGTTCAGCCATAATTAGTACCTTTTGATCTCTTGCAAAAATCGTAGGAGAGGAGACGTTCGCCGTATAATATAACGGATATTCATTATCAAAACAACGCTCATTCATTTGTGCTTGCTCTATCGTAAATGGGTTGATTTTAGTAAATTGCTTCAACCAAGCACCCATAAAACGTACACCTTCTATATCTTGTTCTCGATGATGTTGTTGATGTGCATATATCAATATCTTTTCACCAGAATTTTGCTGCAAATGTCGATTGATATTCATGGCTTGCGCCCAATATTTAGCCGATAACCCAACATTATGTTCGTCCTTACTCAAAGTCGGACTACGTTTGACAATATTTTTAGCTTTAGTAATTTCTTCTGGTTTTGCTTGATAAGGAAACACTTTGAATCCAATATTTAAGGCTACCCTCAGCATTTCTCCATAAATCGGTTCATCGGTTCGATCACCTGAATTGATGGATGGATACCCACGTTCATTCATACTTTTGTCTAAATAACCCAACCCTTCAATACCCAAATTTCTAAAACCTTGATTATAAAAATCCTGTAAAAGTGAAGTAAAATAAGCTCTAGTTTGTGGATGTTCTTGAGAATCATTGAATATAACGATTTGCTCATTTGTTGTACGATTAAGTAAATATGGAGTAGCGTCTTTTTTGATAAATTCACTAAGTTGCTTTTGAGCAATTTTATCGGGGCGTCGTTTGGTTTGGTTTGTATTGCACGTCCAAGTGTGGAATTGACCAATTTTTTGCTTTTGAGTTAGGGTGGGTGAATTATTTTCAGAAGAAAAAATATATACCAAATCGGATTCGGCAACATTCATATTATCTAGTGAGGTATTAGAAACCAGTGCATTGGAAGCTAAAAATTCTACTCTGCGGTTTTCCTGACGACCAATTTCTGTATTATTGGTAGCAATTGGTTGATTACTTCCGAAACCTTTAGAAGTCAATCGTTTAGGATTAATACCTTTATTAACCAGATAATTATAAACAGATTTTGCTCGATTGTCAGATAGTTCTTGATTGTGATAAAATTCTCCTTCATTATCGGTATGACCGAATATTTTGATAGTCAAAGACGGATTCCGTTCTAAATACAGCACAATTTTGTCAAGTGTCTCAAATGATCGACCAATCAAGTCGTACTTATCGGTTTCAAAATATATATTATTTAGACCATCGGGAGCAGATTCTTTGGGTGTGAAAACGGTAGAAACATCACTAAATCGTTCTAAACGAACATCATCTATATAATAGTAGCCCATTAATATAGGATTATTGACTGTAGGATCGAAAAACTGTCCAATATATAAGTGAGTCGCTTCAGTTGTAGCCTTAAACTTCCCAGTAATTTTTACCCATTCATTCGGAATAAGTTCTACTGGATTAGGAGAGAAAACATGGGGCTTTTTATTGATGACTTTATCTGTCTTAATGAAAAAGTTATTGTCAACTAGCGCCCCAAAATATGGATTTAAAAAACGTGGTTGGTTGTCCTTGTGGTAGTCTCGACAATAGGCTGTCCAAAACTCAACATAATATTCTGCACCAATTTGAAGGGTATCTTTTAATTTAACTTTTACATATTCCGACCAAAAATCTCCGTGAATAACAAGACCAGCCATGTTATTACCAGAATGTGCAGGAATGGGTTTAAATTTTGGAGTGCGGAATCGTTTACCAACTAAATCGGTGGAGGCGAGGTTGGGCGTTTCCCAATTTTTAACAGCTCGCCCAAATTCATGTCCTGAATCCATCATGGAATAGGCTTCTTTATGAACATGTTCAAAACCTCCGTTGGGTACTAGGTTTTGTCCATACAAGGTCAATACACTGATGAAAAAAATCCAAAAGAGTTGACTTTTAAGCATGGCAAAACTGTTTTTTAAACTTGAATTGAAAACTATCAGTATTGTAACGTCCTTGACTTTCGTTTGTTTTCTGACAAATCAAAAGAGTAACCATCCGATAAAAACTCTTGGTAACGAGCCTTATCAAAACTATACAATTTGGCAGGTCGATGTGCTACATTTTCTTGATATTGATCTAGGTCAATCAGCAAGTTCATTGATAAGATTTTTTTTCTAAAATTTCGCTTATCTAATTCTGTGTCCAAAATAGCTTCATATAAATGTTGGAGTTCTGTTAAAGTAAATTTTGGAGGTAACAACTCGAAACCTACTGGCTTTTGCTGAACTCTGCGTCGTAGTGTATCAAGACAGGTATCTAAAATTTCTTTGTGGTCAAAAGCTAAGTCATCAATATCAGAAATGGAAAACCATTCGGCTTTTTGAGCAACTGCATTATTTTTAACCTTTAATAAATAATCATCTACTTTTATTAAAGATAAATACGCTACTGTAATAACACGTCCCATCGGATGGCGACCCGTTTTACCAAATGTTTTGATTTGTTCTAGATAAACGTCAGTTAAACCCGTCATTTCTTCAAGTACTCTATAGGCAGCTTCTTTAAGACCTTCATCTGCATTTACAAAATAACCTGGTAAACCCCAATAATCTAAAAATGGATCTTCTGCTCTTTGAATCAATAAGACTTTTAAATCCCCATCGTCAAAACCAAAAATTACATTATCTACCGTGAAGGCAGATTTAAAAAAGTCTGCTGGAACCGTCATCCTAAATGTCAACTATACAATTATAAAATCCATTTTCACAAATCAGTAAAAAATACAAGAAGCGATTCGTGTAATATCCACACTAAAAGTAAAAACAGATGTTTTTTGTTTATTAATAATGCTATAAAATTATCATTTTTTATTGGTTAATACAAGATAACAATATAATTATAGCTAAAAGTGTTAAAGTTTGATGTTAAATTAATAATAACTCCATGTTTGGTGAACAATTATTCTATTTGTAAAAAGTAAACTGAAAGAGTGTCGACTTGAAAATTTAATAACAGGAAACATTAGTAGTTACTTTTTAAAGTAATCGGATTTTTTAAATTTCTTTTGCTAAAAATGCTTAGCATAGTTTATATTCATATCATCTAATTGGATGAAGTGATCGGATAAACGTTTTGAAAAGTCAGTCCAATTTTTGTATGTTGGATCAGTCCAAACAACTTCTGATAAAGCACAAATTCTAGGAAAAACCATGTATTCTAATTTTTCGTAATCAGATATATATTCTGTCCAAACATTACCCTGTGCACCTAAGATTAGTTTGCTTTCTTCCTCCGTTAGTTCATCTGGAATAGGATTAAAACTATACACTTTTTCCAAAGTCGTCAACCCTCCGATAGCAAGAGGTTCGTTTTCTGGATTAGACTGGTAATAATCAAAATAACAATGAGTCGTAGGCGTCATAATCACTGAATGACCTTGCTTGGCGGCTTCAATTCCACCTTTTGTTCCACGCCAAGACATGACCGTTGCGTTAGGTGCAAGTCCACCCTCTAAAATTTCATCCCAGCCGATCATGATTTTTCCTTTAGCATTGATAAATTTTTCTATTCTCTTAATGAAATAACTTTGCAATTCATGTTCATCTTTTAAATTTTCTTTTTTTATTAAATCCTGACAAAATTCAGATGCTACCCACCTTGTTTTTGGACATTCATCGCCTCCAATATGAACATACTTCGAAGGAAATAGTGTAAAAACTTCTTGGAGTACATTTTCTAAAAAAATGAATGTTTCTTCTTTCGGACAAAGTACCTCTTCAAAAACACCCCATTTTGTTGCTACTTCAAATGGACCTTCCGTACATGCCAATTCTGGATAAGCCGCTAAAACAGCTTGTGCATGACCAGGCATTTCTATTTCAGGAATAACATTTATATAGCGTTCTTTTGCATATTTTACAATGGACTTTATTTCTTTTTGAGTATAATAACCACCATATTCTTTACCATCAAATTGTTGTGGTTTGTTGGAATAATGACCGACAAGCGTTTCTTTTCTTTTGGATGCAATTGATGTCAATTTTGGGTATTGTTTGATTTCAATACGCCAGCCCTGATCGTCGGTCAAATGCCAGTGAAACGTGTTGATTTTATGAAACGCTAATTGATCTAAATACTTTTTGATTTCATCCACGGTGAAAAAATGACGGCTGACATCGAGGTGCATTCCACGATAGGAAAATTGAGGTTGATCTTTAATTACACAGTTCGAAATTTGACTATTGTGAACGAGTTGGCGAAGTGATTGAATCCCGTAAAATAATCCATTCGGTGCACTTGCTCGTACTACAATTTTTTCGGACTGAATGTTTAATTCGTAACTTTCTCTATCCTTGATGCTTGGATCAATTTTTAAATAAATACCTTTTGGTTCATTTCCTTTTTGTCGAACATTGATGGATACCTTTTCTACACCAAAAGTCTTGAAGTATGATTTTGTTAAATTCGCAATAGAACGTATTTCCTCTAAATCGGGTTGGAGGTATATTTTTAATATTTTATCTAATTCAAAATGACCTTCCTTTTTTTCCAAATAGTTAACTTTAGGTATAATTGAATAATGAGATTCCATTTTTTGGGGATTATTGCAGGAAGATAACAGAAGATAGATACATAATAAAGTGCTGATTTGTAGTGACTTATACATCGAGTAATGTTTTTTAGTTTTTTCTTAACGTAAATTAACAAATTGTCGTTTAACCTTTAGTAAAAACAGACGTCTTAATGGTGTCTTCAATATGAAGAATTATTTTAAAAATGAATAAAAACACATAATAGTTATGAAAAAATTAATGGTATTTGCCCTTTTATTTGCAGGAACTCTAAATATCTCTTTTGCTCAAGTAAAATTGAGTAAAGAAGCGCCCACCTATCAAAAGGAAGCAACAATGAAAGGAAATCGAATGAATAAAATCAAAGCAGCTATGGAAACTGCGGGTGTTCCTCTGAATGAAAAACAAGTAGATGGATTGATTTCCATTTATCAAACTCAATCCGCAGAAATGAAAGCTATAAGAGCTAACACCGAGCTAACTGAAGAAGCAAAAAAAGCATCTGGTAAAGAATTGAGAGCAAAAACTAATGAACAAATTGACGCCTTATTATCTGAAGAACAACTAGCGGTTATGGATGATATGAAAAAGGAAAGACGTGAAAAAGTCAAAAGTAACCGTCCTAAAAGAGGAAATGCTGATCCGTCAAAAATGGCAGATCATAAATTGAATAAGCTAAGCACAACTTTAGATGAAGCCAATCTTTCATTGAGTGAAGAGCAAAGTGCTCAGTTGAAAGCATTGTTTTTAGAAGAATCTACAGCTATGCAAGCGGCTAAAACACAGTCTCGTTCTGAAATGGGAACCAATGATATTAGAAAAAATATTCGAATGGAATACAAAGAAAAAATTCAATCGGTGTTGTCTACCGAGCAATCAGAAGCATTAAAGGCAGTTCGTAAAACAACGAAGCGCAAGCTATAAATTGATTGAAATTTAATATTGTCAAAACCCACTGTGCCAAATTAGGTACGGTGGGTTTTCATCTTTATATTTAATTCACTTTATATCGCACTCCCAAACGTTCCAATTCTGCTATAAATTCGCTATTGGCATTAACTTTTTTATTTTGGGAAATAAAGCTCAAACTTTGCTTGTGCTGCACATCTAGTAATGAGAATTTAAGCTGATTTTTTCCTTTGTGATTGGCGCAGATTGTATCTATCTCGTTGATGAGTTCATCAGTAATTTCATATAACGGCAAACGAATGGTCAGTGATTGCGTTAATTCCGTTCCAACCATTTCGAGTTGACGAACTTCTTTGACTTTAAAATTATATTCATCACCACCCCAACTTTGCTGATAGATTCCTTTAATATAAACAACTTGACCAGGTTCGAGTAGGTTTTTAAAGTTTTGATAATCCTCCGAAAACAGACGAATATCCATTGTGCCATTATAGTCTTGAAAAGTAAAAATACCCCAACCCGTTCCTTTTTTACTGATTCGATGTTGAGCCGATGTGACAATTCCTGCTAACTTTATGTTCTGATCTTTAAAGCGTTCAATCTCTTCTATACCACAGGTTACAAAATTGTCGATTTCAATTTTATAATCATCTAGTGGGTGTCCAGAAATAAATATTCCCGTTACTTCTTTTTCTTTAGTTAATTTTTCAATCAAACTCCATTTTCGTCCTTCTGGTAGTTTTGGTTCGGGAACCATCACATCTTCACTATCACCAAATAAAGAGGTTGCTGCTTGTGCTTTTTGGTTTTGATAGGCATTTCCATAACGCAGTAAATGCTCTAAAAACGTTCCGTGTTTTTCAGAAGGTAAGAAATAAGTAGAACGGTCTATTGCCTCAAAGCAATCCATTCCACCACCTAAAACAAGACTTTCCATTGCTTTTTTATTGACAGATCGCAGGTTTAAACGGCGCATCATATCAAAAATACTAACAAACGGTTTTTTGTCTCGTTCTTGAATAATTTCCTCAACGGGACCTTCACCAACACCTTTTAAGGCAGACATACCAAAACGAATTTGCCCTTGTTTATTCACTGCAAAATCTGAATAACTCTCATTTACATCAGGGCCCAATACTTCCACACCCATTCGCTTACATTCACGTAAGAAAAAGGTCATTTTAGAAATATCAGATTTGTTGTGGGTCAATACCGATGCCATAAATTCGGCAGGATAATGGGCTTTCAAATATGCGGTTTGAAACGCAACAAAAGCATAACAAGTAGAATGCGATTTATTAAAAGCATAAGAAGCAAAGGCTTCCCAGTCTTTCCAGATTTTTTCTAATTTATCTTTAGGATGTCCCTTTTTCTCGCCGCCTTCGACAAATTTAGGCCACATTTTATCAACAAGTGCTTTCTTCTTTTTACCCATTGCCTTTCGCAAGGTATCCGCTTCACCCTTTGTAAAATCTGCTAATTTTTGTGAAAGTAACATTACTTGCTCCTGATAAACCGTAATTCCGTAGGTTTCTTTTAAATACTCTTCCATATCGGGAAGATCGTAGGTCACGGGTTCTCGTCCATGTTTACGATTGACAAAATTAGGAATATATTCCAACGGTCCAGGACGATACAAAGCATTCATGGCAATCAAATCCTCAAATGCAGTTGGTTTGAGTTCCTTCAAATATTTTTGCATTCCAGCGGACTCATACTGAAAAATACCAACTGTTTCTCCTTTTTGGAATAATTTATAAGTCAGTTCATCATCTAACGGAATTTCGTCTGGATCAATATCAATTCCGTGTGTTTGTTTGACATTTTTAATGGCATCTTTAATAATGGTTAAGGTTTTTAAACCCAAGAAATCCATTTTTAAAAGACCTGCGTCTTCGGCAACACTATTGTCAAATTGCGAAACCAACATGCCTGTTCCTTTATCTATTTTGACAGGAACATAATTGGAAATTTCGCCTGGTGTGATGATGACTCCACACGCATGAATCCCCGTATTTCTGACCGAACCTTCCAGTTTTTTAGCCAGTCGTATCATTTCACCAATTTTGTCATCGGCTTCTGATAATGCTCGAAAGTTGTACGCTTTTTCAATATCTTCAGAGTTCATTTTCCCTTTTAATTTTGGATTAATATCTCCATCATCCAAAACTTTATTTAGAGAAGCACTGAGGTTTTGAGGAAAAGATTTTGCTACAGCATCTACCTCCGAAAGTGGTACATTCATCACACGACCAACATCCCGTAATGATGATTTGGCCGCCATTGTACCATAGGTTACAATTTGTGCTACTTGTGATTGTCCATATTTATCAATAACATAATCAATTACTTTTTGACGTCCTACATCATCAAAATCAATATCAATATCGGGCATCGAAATCCGTTCAGGATTCAGAAAACGCTCAAAAAGTAAGTCGTATTTAATTGGATCAACATTTGTAATTCCGATGCAGTAAGCAACCGCAGAACCTGCTGCTGATCCCCGACCTGGTCCTACAGCAACCCCCATTTCTTTGGCAACTGTCGTAAAATCTTGGACAATTAAAAAATAACCAGGATAACCAGATTTACGAATGACTTCTAACTCAAAATCCAATCGTTCTTTAACATCTGGGCGAATGGTACCATATCGTTTTAGCGCACCTTCAAATGTAATATGTCGCAAATAAGCATCTTGGCTATCAAATCCCTTCGGAATGGGGAAAGCAGGGAGTAAGACATCTCTTGCAAGCGTCAGCGTGTCGATTTTATCAAAAATTTCCATAGTATTTTCGATAGAATCAGGTACATCTTCAAACAGATTATACATCTGCATCTGAGTCTTAAAATAAAAATCTGAAGACGGGAATTTGAAGCGATTTTCATCATCTAATAAACTACCTGTGTTCACACAAAGTAAAATGTCATGTGGCATATAATCCTCTTCTTCTACATAATGAGAATCATTCGTTGCAATGACTTTGACATTGTGTTTTCTGGCTAAAGCCAATAATTTTTGATTGATATCTTCCTGACTAATTCCTTTTCCATCTATATCTTCCAACCCACGGTGTCGTTGAAGTTCGATATAATAATCGTCCCCAAAAATATTCAGCCACCATTTTAATAACTCTTCCGCTTTTTCATCTTGCCCATTGAGTAACGCTTGTGGAATTTCAGCACCAATACAACAACTCGTTACAATCAATCCTTCATGGTATTGAAGGATTAATTCTTTATCAATACGTGGAAATTTACTGTAGTAACCTTCAATAAAACCTAGCGAACAAAGTTTCGTTAAATTTTCATAGCCTTTTTGATTCTTGGCTAACATCAATTGATGATAACGTTTATCTTTTTCACCTCGTGCTTTCGCAAAAGAAAGTTTATGACGGTCTTCTACCAGATAAAACTCACAACCAATAATTGGTTTGATTTTACGTTTTTCGGCTTCCGCAACGAATTTAAACGCACCAAACATATTACCATGATCGGTTAGGGCAACCCCTTTTTGACCATCGGCAACGGCTTTATCCATCATTGTTCCGATATCGGATGCACCATCTAGTAAGGAATATTGAGTATGGCAATGTAGGTGACAAAATTCAGGCATATTGAATTGAATTTGCTTGTTTAGGATGAGCAATGTATCAGTTGCAAGATAGGAAAAAGACTGTTCTTAGCATGTTCTTTTTGGTATTTATTACGTTAAAATTCCCTACATTTGATCCAAATTGATTGAAATGAAAATCATCATCGTTGGGCCAGCTCATCCACTAAGAGGCGGTATCGCAGATACCAACGAATCTTTTTGTAGAACGCTCAATCAGCTTGGTTACTCGGCTTCTCTAGTTTCTTTTTCGCTTCAATATCCTAATTTTTTATTTCCAGGAAAGACACAATATTCAGCAGAGTCAACACCTAATGATTTAGATATTCAAACGCTCATTAATTCTGTGAATCCAGTTTCTTGGTATCAAACCGCTAAATATATTAATGCCCAGAAACCAGATTTAGTCGTTTTTAGATATTGGTTGCCTTTTATGGGGGCTAGTTTGGGTAGTATTGCTCGTTTGCTAGACAATAAAATAAAATTAGTTGCACTTTGTGATAATGTAATTCCACATGAGGGAAGGATTGGTGATCGACAACTCACTCAATATTTTGTAAAACCATTTGATGGTTTCATTACCATGTCTAAGTCCGTTGAAGTAGAATTAGATCAATTTACCAATCGACCTAAAATGTATTTTCCACATCCGATTAATGATAATTTGGGTGTTAAACAGGATAAATTATCTGCACGACAACAATTAGGTTTGAATCCTAATGGTAAATATTTATTATTTTTTGGTTTGGTACGTAAGTACAAAGGATTGGATTTAATGTTGGAGGCTTTGGGTTTGGATACATTAAAAAAAGAAAATATTACTTTAATTATTGCAGGAGAATTTTATGATGACCCACAAATTTATCAAAACATCATTGATAAACATGGTCTTAAAGATCAGGTCATTATTCGAAACGAATTTATTCCTGCTTCTGATATTCAATACTATTTTTCAGCAGTTGATATGGTCACACAAACCTATCATTCGGCGAGTCAAAGTGGTGTAACACAAATTGCTTATCATTTTGACTGTCCTATTTTGGTAACGGATGTTGGTGGATTATCGGAGTTTATACCCCATCAAAAAGTGGGTTATGTCACACCTAAAAATCCCGAAGCCATTGCAAACGCTATTCTTGACTTTTATATGAATAACCGAGTAGAAACTTTTGTAGAAAATATAAAGATAGAAAAACAAAAATACAGTTGGAAAACGTTTTGTGAACACTTAATTGAACTTTATAACAGACTATAAAATGGATCAAAATTCTATTAGAAATATCATATTAGAAAGTGTTCAAGTCAAACAGCGTTTGCTAGAAGACTCCAATTTGATTCAAATCATTGATAAAGTAAACGAAGTTTGCATTCATGCTTTTCAAAAAGATCGTAAACTATTATTTTGTGGAAATGGTGGTTCTGCTGCAGATGCACAACATTTAGCGACTGAATTTACAGGGCGATTTTATTTGAACCGTGCACCACTTTACGCCGATGCGCTACACACGGATAGTTCCTTTATTACGGCATTCACAAACGATTATTCTTTTGATGACGTTTTTGCAAGACAAGTACAGGCGAAGGGTAGAGCAGGAGATGTTTTGATCGCTATTTCTACTTCTGGAAATTCCAAAAATATTATTAAAGCAGTAGAACAAGCCAAATCTCAAGGAGTTATAACTATAGGAATGACTGGTGAAACGGGTGGCGTAATGGCAACTTTGGTAGATCATCTAATCAATGTACCTTCTCATATTACACCACGAATTCAAGAATCGCATATTATGATAGGACATATTATCTGTGAGGCGGTTGAAGCAGCTATTTTTGGTCAGTCTACCTAGTTTTTAGAACCTTTTCATTATTTTTAGCGTCATAATATTGATGTTTATCGAATAAATAAGATTTGTATCTATAAATTCGATAATATGTTCTTGTATAAATTTAAAAATTCTAAAATAATACATCATAAAATGGGTTTACTAGACTTTTTTACAGACGAATTTATTGAAGTCATTGACTGGGTTGAAAATGGTGACGATACCATGCTTTGGAAATTTCCAGATCGAGATGCCAATATAAAATACGGTGCTCAGTTGACGGTTCGTGAATCACAAACAGCAATTTTTTTGGATGAAGGCGAGTATGCCGATATGTTTGAACCGGGTCGCTTTGAGTTGATAACTCAGAACATGCCTGTTTTAACTTCGCTAAGAAACTGGAAAAGTGGTTTCAAATCTCCTTTTTTGTGTGATATATATTTTCTCAGTTTACGCACGTTTACCAACTTAAAATGGGGAACTCAAAATCCAGTTATTTTACGTGATCCTGAGTTTGGACAAGTTCGAGTAAAGGCTTTTGGAACTTACTTTTTAAAAATTGCTGATCCTCGCAAATTCATGATGGAGTATGCAGGAACAAATAAAATTGTTCGTATTTCCGATGTGGAAGCTAGTATGCGGGATATGATTTCCCCACGATTTGCAGAAGCATTAGCTGAGGAAGGTGTTTCGGTGCTAGACATGGTCAGTAAGTATACAGAATTAGGTGAGAAATTAACGCCTATTCTTCAAAAGGAATTTGATCGTTTTGGATTAGAATTAGTAAAATTCCAAATAACAAGTACCTCTATGCCCAAAGAAGTGGAAGCATTTTATGATAAAATGACCAATATGGGTATGGTGAAAGATATGTCTAAATTTCAGCAATTTCAACAGGCTAATGCAATCGAAAAAGCTGCTGAAAACCCTGGTGGTGGTGCAGGTGAAGGAATTGGAATGGGCTTAGGTATGGGTATGGCGACCAATATGATGAATCAACAACAGCAGCAAAATCAAAGTCAAAACCAGTCTCACAAAGAGACCGTAGCTGAAACTAAGGCTGAAACACGTCAAGATATTTTAGATACACTCAAGCAATTGGGTGAACTCAAAACGGCAGGTGTATTGACCGATGCTGAATTTGAAGCCAAAAAAGTTGAGTTATTAGCTCGATTATAAAATTTAAATACTAAATAGATACAAAATCATGAATTAATGGTTTTGTATCTTTACTTTTCCATATCCTCTACTTCATTGATTCTATATAAATGTTTGATAACGTAGAACCTTCCATTATTCAAGATGCCCTAAATTTACCCTGTCCTTCTTGTGGGAGCCAGCTATATTATTACTCTGCTGAAAAGAAAAAACTCAATTGTGATCAGTGTGGTTATCTAGAAGAAATTGATCGTTCTAATGATAAAGTTATCGAACAATCATTAGCGGATGCCGTTTGTCAAGTTCCAGATTTTGTTCCAGAAGAAATAGGAAAAAAAGTGTTTGATTGTGAGAACTGCGGATCAAAATTTATGGTGGAGCATGATAAAATTAAAGTCAATTGTGGATTTTGTGGTTCAACTAATGTCAATGTAGAAGCCTACGATCATAATTATATCAAGCCCGTTGGAATCATTCCGTTTTATGTTTCTCGTGAAGAAGCTGAAAAGTTCTTTAATAAATGGATTAAGCAAGGTTGGTTTCATCCTAACAAGTTGAAATCGTTGGCTGCTATTGATGATTTACATGGTGTTTATATTCCTTTTTGGACGTATGATGCGGAGACAGAGAGTCAGTGGAGCGGTCAAGCAGGGTATCATTACTATGAAACTCGAATGGTTCGGGTCAATGGACGTATGCAGCAGCAGCGTGTACAACGGACACGATGGGAGCGAAGAAGTGGTTCATTGCGTCATTTCTTTGATGATGTTTTGGTGGTTGCTTCTGGTGGCTTAGAACAAATGGAGGTTCAACGTTTGCTGCCATATCGTTTAGAAGAAGTGGTCAATTATGATCCTAGATTAATGGTGAGTTGGGAAGCCGAAATTTATAAATTAGAAGTAGATAAAGGCTATCATATGGCCGATCAAGTGATGGATCATAAAATCCGAAATATGTGTTCAGCGCAATTGGGCGGTGATACACAACGGAATTTGCATGTTTCGAGTCATAAACACAGTCAGACCTTCAAACATATCATCTTACCTGTTTGGATTTGTTCTTATACTTACCAAAATAAGTTATATCATTTCTTAATCAATGGACAAACTGGAAAAGTTCACGGAGATAAACCTCTTTCGTATATTAAAATTGCCTTTACTGTTTTGCTTTTTGTATTGCTCATTGCTTTTATTTGGTGGCTTGGAGAAGGTGGTGGTTATGGACAGATAGAATTGATGTTGTCAAGGTGACCAATATCACAAAAACAGAAACAACGCCAATAATTCAATACCTACGCTTACCCAGAACGAAGGACTTTCTACGGTTTGAGCTTGGTTTCTTCTAACATAAAACTTATCAGATTTTGGAGCAGCTCCTTGAGCCAAAGCTCTATATTCTTTTCTTTTCAATTTTTCGATACTAGATACCCAGAACTCATTTTCAAAAAATAATTCTTCATTTTCACTATCTGCAAAATGATAAGAAAGTTTATTGACAAAACGAATAGGGGAGTTTTTGGGGGCATAAAATTTTGCACTACTGCTACTCACAGGTCGCCATTGATAGGTGATGGGAAAGCCTTCAATCGTTTCTGTTCCATTGGGTTCAATTCTTATTTCTTTAGGATCGACAGGTACACCTGTTAGATCAAAGTAGCGATATAAATCTTGGTAATAGAAAAATAATTGTTCGTTGATCTTAAAGGTACTTTCCGTAAAATCAACAATAATCGCTTGATCGGTTTTGTTGGTTACATTAAAAACCGTAACGCCCCCTTCAATCCAAAAATCGTAAGCAACAGCTAATTCCTCATTTTCTGAAGCAAATATATCCTCATTAAATAATTGAACATCCGATGAATCAACTTTCAAGACTTGGATATTACGAGTACAAGAGCTAAAGAAAAAGATACAAGCGACAAAAAGTAAATTAATTTTCATAGTTTAGGGTTTTGTAACAGCGGTTTTTATTTTACTTAAAAATACATCCAAATCCTATAAATTGAAAGATTTGTCAAGTTAAAGTGATGTTAATATAAATGGGCGTTGTAAAAGAGTAGAATCATTAAAATTTAAAATAGTTCATGTCGGTCGTACTAAAAGAAATTACACTTACTAATTTCAAAAATTATACTTTACAAAAGATACAATTTTCTGATAGCGTTAATTGTATTGTTGGTAATAATGGTATGGGTAAGACCAATTTACTGGATGCTATTTATTATTTGTGCATGACTAAAAGTCATTTTGGTCTGAATGATCGGAATATTTTAAAGAAAAAGGAGGCCTTTTTTCGGTTGGAAGGTTTGTTTACAAGAAATGGTAAAAATGAAAAAATTGTTGCCAAAGTCATCCCAGGAAAAAAGAAAGATATAGAACGAAATGCGGTTCCCTACAATAAAATGTCCGAACATATTGGATTCTTACCAATTGTTATTATTGCACCTGATGATACGGCGTTGGCTAGAGAAGGTAGCGAAATGCGCCGACGTTTTATAGATAATACGCTGTCTCAACAAGATGCCGATTACCTTAAAAACCTCATAGTTTATAACAAGGTGCTTCGTCAACGCAATGCGACGCTAAAGCAATTTACTGAAACTGGACAATTTGATTTTTCTTTAATTAACACTTATAATCAGCAATTAATACCGCCTGGCAATATTATTCATGAAAAGCGAAAACGGTTTGAATCTGTTTTTTTTCCTGTTTTTGAACATATTTATAAAAAGATTTCTGGTGATAAAGAACAGGTAAGTTGTAGTTATGCTAGTCCACTTTTAGAAAAAGATTTTGAATCAATACTGAATGATAATATTGAAAAAGATAGAATCATGCAACGAACAACAAGTGGAGTTCATAAGGATGATCTAATCTTTAAAATCAATAACCTTTCGCTTAAAAACTTTGCCTCACAAGGACAACTCAAATCATATATTTTTGCCCTTAAATTGGCTCAATATTCTTTCTTACGCACCCAAAAAAAAGTGGATCCGATTTTACTACTGGATGATTTATTTGATAAGTTGGATGAACACCGAGTCTTACAATTACTTCATTTACTGTTGGATGAAGAATACGGACAAGTGTTTATTAGTGATACAGATATAAAACGTCTACCAGAAATGATGGAACGTTTGGATGTTCAATACAATACTTTTGTGGTGAAGGACGGAGCAATTTAATTTTAAAAAATCACCCTTTTTGATTAGATTTATTACGTTTAACGTTGCCTTTAGATGAATTAGATCGACGATTTTTATTAAATGAACGTTTCTTACCACCACCTTTTTTTCCTCGATGACCACCTTTACGTCTTCCACCACCACCCATATTAGCTTTATATTCTGGGCCAGGCGCAAATTCTGGAGGTAATGGAATTTTCATGACCTCTTGCTCTATGACTCGCTCAATTCTTATAAATTTATACGCATCATCAGCAGAAATGAAGGTCAGAGCAACACCTTTGGTGTCGGCACGAGCCGTACGTCCAATTCGGTGGACATAATCTTCCGCATCGCCAGGAACATCGTAGTTGATAACAAGATTGATTTCCTTTATATCGATTCCACGTGCCAGTATATCAGTAGCAACTAATATTTGAGTCGTTTTATTTTTAAATCCTAAAAGTGCTTTGTTTCGTTGATCTTGATCTAGGTCAGACGAAATTCCCTCTGAAGCTATTCCAACAGATTGCAATTTTCGGTGTATTTCATTTACATTTTTCTTAGTTGACGTAAATATTAATACACTAGAATAGGTATCTTTTTTATCTTTTAACAAACTAGCGATCAAATCAATTTTTTGATGATCGTGTACCAAGTATGCACCTTGTAAAATCCCTTTTGCTGGTTTAGAAATGGCAATATTGACTTGTTTAGGGTCTTTCAGAATTTTCTTAGCTAGATTTCTAATTTTACTAGGCATTGTTGCCGAAAACAACAGCGTTTGCCTATCTTCTGGTAAATATTCAACAATTTTGACAATATCATTATAAAAACCCATATCTAACATTCGATCTGCTTCGTCCAACACCAAATGTTTGACTTGGTCAAATTTCACATAACCCATATTTAGGTGTGCAATTAAACGACCAGGTGTAGCGATAATAATATCTGCACCGTCAGATAGTGCTGTTTTTTGTTGATCCCATTCGTGGCTTTTACCACCTCCATACACAGGCAGAGAACTAACTCCAACAAAATAACCTAATGCTTCTACTTGCTGATCGATTTGCAAAGCCAATTCTCGTGTTGGAGCAATGACTAATGTATTGATCGTTCCCGTACTTTCCTGCGAAGATATTTTATGTAAAATGGGTAATAAAAAAGCAGCTGTTTTTCCAGTTCCTGTCTGGGCACAAGCGATCAAATCTGTATTAGATAAGGTAATTGGAATCGTTTGTTCCTGAATAGGAGTTGGGTTTTCAAAACCCATAGAATCTAGCGCGTCGTTAAGTGAATCTGTAAAATTGAATTGTTGAAATGACAAATTATATGGGATTTTGTAGTATGGTTCGTTTTGAAAAATTATTGTTTGGAAAAAAGCAGATAAGTTAATCTACTATTAATCTATGAGGTTAAACGACTCAAATATATAAATGTTTATTCATAAATAGAAAAAGGACTCACTGCATCACAATGAGTCCTTTTCTCGTGCTAATCGATTAGATCATCACCCAATTTATTGATTGATGCCTAATGCATTTAACGTTTCCATATTTAAGTTACCAACTGGTAAGCTCTTATCTGTTTGGAATTGCTTTAAAGCAGACTGTGTACGGATACCCATTACACCATCAATTGCACCTGGATCGTAACCCATGTCTCTCAATGCACGCTGAACAGAAGTAATCTTACTTGAAGTTGTTTTAGCTGCACAAAGGATTTCAGTCCATACAGTATAACCACCTTCTTTAACTAATCTTTTCTCTTTAACGTCAGTATATACTGCTGGTATCACCTCTTCACGAGTACTTTCTGGAGAAACCAAAACTTTCTTTGAGATCGTTTTGTACTGTGCTTCTACAGGAATTTCTTCAACTCTTGCAGGTGTATCGACAACTTTACGAGTTACTGTTTTGTAAACCGCAGGAGTTACATCTTCTACTGTTGTTGCAGGTGTATCTAAAACCTGATACTTTTCTGTTCTGTAAACTGCTGGAATTTCTTCATAACATGCTACATAACAGTCATCTGGGTTTTGAGAAAAACAGTTTGGCGATCTTTTTCTTTTCCATTCACCTCTTGCTGGAGATACTAGTATTTGCTTTGTTTCTGTTCTGTATTTAGCAGGAATCGTTCTTACTTTTCTTTTTTCAGGTACCACCATAACTTGCTCTGATTCTGTTCGGAATGTAGCAGGAATAGTCTTGTACTTGATAGAAGCTTCTTTAGCTAAAACTGTTTCTGTTTGTGTTTCATACACCGCAGGAACTTTGATTAATTTAGTAGATGCTTCTTTTTTTAGTTTCTGTAAAGTAACTGTTTCGTAAACATCTGGAATTTTACATTTTGCGTAGCATTTTCCATACTCGCTTGTAGGAGGCAAATCACCAAATGGCATGTCTTGTGCTTGTGCAACAGACATTCCGAAGGTAACAGCTAACAATAATGTGAATACAACTCTGATTTGGTTCAGTTGATTTCTCATAAATTATAAAACATTTTTAGTTAATAAAATTTAATTAAGGTTCGTTTTTAAAATAGCAGCTAATCACTTTCACAAGTCATATCGTGCATTTCGATTGTTAGGACGATCAAAAAAATAACTTGGTCACTAAAAATGAACAATTATTTTAGCATTTTAAATCAATCCAATAACTATCGGTAAATATAGGATATGATTGCAAATTATTAACTTATTCAAGTAGAATATTTTAAAATAAATTGCAATATATAGGGTTAACGTTGCAAACTTGGGGTTGTTCATCCCCGAAAGGTAAATCGTTTGATTAGTTTTTGATAACTCGGGTCATCTCTCTTTTCCCTGGAGGCCCAGGAATAGACTCTAATTCAAAGCCTATTGTTTTAAAACATCTTTTAACTACACCTTTAGCACAATAGGTCGTTAAAACACCTTCTGGCTTTAAAGCATCATACATCTTTTGTAGAAGCGGTTTTTCCCAGAGTTCGGTTTGAGCGTTTGGAGCAAACGCATCAAAATATATAACATCAAATTGATCTTTATCGGTTATTTCTTCAAATCTCTTTAACCATTTTGTAAATTGGAAATAAGGTTGAATGATATGGGTGGTGTTCCAATCACAATGATGTAAATGATCTAGAATGGATGGATCTAAATCTAATTGAGTGGCATAATTCAGTTCAGAAACATGAGTATCTGAAATAGGATAAGCCTCGTAAGTTTGGTAGTTAATTTTAAGTTGATGTTGTTCTGCTATTTGTAACGTCATCAGCGCATTTAAACCTGTACCAAAACCGATTTCTAATACGTTGAGTACTTGCTTAGTTTTTGATCTGTGTAATAATCCAGCATTAATAAATACATGTTGAGATTCCTGAATGGCTCCATGCTTAGAATGATAGCTAACATTAAAATTCTCCGAAAGTAAGGAATGTGATCCATCGGCTGTTAGATATAACTGATTGGCCATACTTATTTTATACTTTAGAATGGAAATTTTCTCTTAAATCAGCAACAGAGATGTCTAAATGAGATTCTTCATAGGTACATTCACCATTTCTAATTAACAGTAATTGCGGAGATTCATGATGAACACCAAACGTTTCAGCAATTAAATTAGAGATAGAACGATATGCAATCAAATCAAGAAAATATGGAGTGACTTCTTCATCTGTAAAATCCCAATTTTCTTCGAGGCGATATTTAGCCATTGAACTGACAGGACAGCGTGTACTATGTTTAAAAATCACACAAGGTTTCGAGTTTGACTCTTGTACAATATTTTTTAATGCTACTTCTGTTTGAATAGAATTCCAATTCATGACGGATATAATTATGCTTTAAAATAAAGGGACTACCAATGTTAATAGTCTTATTGTAAAACATCCATTACAAAGAAAAGTTTTGTCTTATTTTACAGCTGTACAAACCATCGCAGGTACTTGCTTCACGACTTTTGTTACTGATTTCTCTAATGAAAAGGTAGGACATCCCATGCCTCTGTTACAAGAACTTAAAGTAGCAACTAAAAATAAAAGTGCGAAAACAGGGATTAAATTTTTAATTCTTTTGTTAATCATTATGTTAATTTTTTCTCTTCGTAAAGAGGTTTCCTAAAGTAGTTTGATTGATACAAAAATAAGTCAACTCACAACCTATTATTCTAAACGCCTATATCTTAAAAAGGCACAAATTCCGTTTATGTTCTCACTGAAACGAAATTATTTTGATAATTAGTATCAAAATAAAGATACCTTCATGCCGTTTTTCGGATATTTGCTGCAAAAATAACCTTTTTATATTCAAAGGTGCAAGTTTATGTGCTTGGATAAATAGAGTTTTAAGCCCTTGTTAACATCTACAGTTTATTAAAACAGCTAAATTCATACTAAAAATAGGATATGCGGATCCATTTAATTGCGCTTGGGGGTGCTGTAATGCACAATATAGCTATTGCACTACAAAACAATAATCATATAGTGACGGGTTCAGATGATGAAATTTATGAACCTTCTCGATCTCGTTTAGCCAGTAAAGGACTGTTGCCACAAAAGATGGGTTGGGATACCGATCATATTACATCAGATATTGATCTAGTGATTTTAGGAATGCATGCTCGTCCTGATAATCCTGAATTGCAACGAGCAAAAGAACTCCAAATTAAGATTCTATCTTTTCCAGAATTTGTTTATGAACATGCACAATATAAAAAAAGAGTAGTTGTAGCGGGTTCTCATGGAAAGACAACCACTACTTCCATGATTCTACATGTTTTGAAAACACAAAATATAGATTTTGATTATCTGGTTGGGGCACAATTGGATGGTTTCGATACGATGGTTCGTTTTTCAGATGCTCCAATTATGGTCATTGAAGGAGACGAGTATTTATCTTCACCAATAGATCGACGACCTAAATTTTTACATTACAAGCCCAATATTGCTATCATCACTGGTATTGCTTGGGATCATATTAATGTATTTACAACTTTTGAAAATTATACGGAGCAATTTGAGCTGTTTGTTCAGACAATGGAGGCAAATGGAACGTTAATTACTTATCATTCAGATAACATATTGAACAAAATAGTTGAAGAACATGCAACTTGTAAAAGTATTAAATATGATGGATTTGATTTCATACAAAAAGGAAATGAAACATTTATTTTAGATCAGCATTCCAATCAATATCCAATACAAGTTTTTGGACAACATAATTTACAAAATTTACAAGCGGCTTTTTATGCCTGTTTAGAATTAGGCATAAGCCAGCAAGCATTTTTTGAGTCAATTACCTCTTTTGCTGGTGCTCAAAAACGTTTACAAAAGTTGGTGGAAACTAACGATATGGTGGTTTATCAAGATTTCGCACATGCTCCTTCAAAGGTAAAAGCAACGGTCGATGCGATGAAAGATTGGTATCCTAACCGTCCATTAATTGCTTTTTTGGAACTACATACCTTTAGTAGCTTAAACAAAGCTTTTCTACCGCATTACAATAAAACTATGGATGCAGCTGACTTTGCATTTGTGTATTATAATACGCATACTTTAGAAATGAAAAAGCTACCCATGATTGATAAAACAGATATTCAAGAGCATTTTCATCACTCTAATTTAGTGGTGTTAAACGAGCTTGATGACTTTAAAAATACTGTATTGACCAACTTTACAAAAGGAAGTAACGTTCTTTTCATGAGCTCAGGAAATTTTGGAGGGCAAGATTTATTATCAATTGCAGATAAATTAGTTCAACTAAATAAAAATGGAAAATAAAAAAACAATGGAGTTAGAAGGAAAGAAAGTGAGTGAGTCAAAAACCATTATGACCGAAATGATTATGCCCAACGATACCAATCCTTTAGGTAATTTGATGGGTGGAAACCTTTTGCGTTGGATGGATATTGTAGGTGGAATATGTGCAGGAAAACACTGCGAAGCACACGTCGTAACCGCATCTGTGGATCATGTATCTTTTCAAAAACCAATAAAATTGGGTGATGTAATTACAATTGAAGCTAGGGCAACACGTGCCTTTACGACTTCTGTAGAGATTTATGTCGAGGTGTTTGCAGCAGATGTGAAAGGGAAAAATAATCGAATGTGTAATCACGCTTATTTTACTTTTGTAGGTCTAAATGACGATACCTTAAAACCCAAGGCCATTCCTAGTTTAGTTCCGTTGACAAGAGATGAGCAAAGTCTATATGATAGCGCGCTTCGTAGAAGAGAATTACGTTTGGTTTTGAGTGGTCGAATGAAACCAGAACAAGCTAGTGGAATCAAAGCATTATTTGCAGAAGCACCTGCCAAAACATAAAAAATACTATGAGTTTTTTAGAATATTTTAGTTTGTTTATGTCCGTTATTTTAGGTGGGGGAGTGGCCTTTTATTTTAAGCAATCCAACCAAAAAATATTGAAAACGATTTTATCTTTTTCGGGTGCATACATTTTTGGTATAACGATTCTACATTTCCTACCAAGTGTTTTTAATGGACCAGATCCACATATTGGTTTGTATATTTTAGTAGGATTTTTAATCCAATTAGTGTTGGAACAAATGTCTTTAGGAATAGAACATGGTCATATTCATGTTGCTCATTCCAAAAAAAATAGAATGGCTGTTCAAGTTATGGTAGGTTTATGCGTTCATGCTTTCATCGAGGGTTTACCATTAGGCAAATATGCTACTTTAATGGCACACGATCATGTGCATGAGGGCAATCATTTGTTAATGAGTATTATTTTACATAAAGCTCCAGCTGCTTTTGCTCTTGTCGTTTTATTATTATTGTCGAAGTTTAAGCAACTAAATGTAGTGTTGTGTATGTTTTTGTTTGCCATGATGTCACCTTTGGGTTCTTTATTGGGTGAACAATTGACCATTGATGCCGAAACAATTCGAAAATTATTAGCTGTGGTAGTAGGATCATTTTTGCATATTGCTACGACTATTATATTTGAAACAGAAGGTAGTGAACACCATCATTTTTCACCGATTAAAATGCTGGCGATACTAATTGGTATGGGTTTAGCATTGTTAACAATGTAGAATTAAAGAGACTCTATAAATTTACAGAATATTCATTTCAAAATTATAAATTCGTTTATTTTGAATAGATATATTTTATTCTTTTTATGTATTCAGATGTGTTCTTTTGGTTGTGTAAATGAACAAACCCAAACAGCACATCATGCAGCTTTGCCACATACTTTAGACACAAATAATAAAGAACTGTCAGAAGCCGATAAAGAAAAGTTGGCAAATGCAAATGGTAAGGAAGTTACTTCCATTTTAGTGCAAGATATTGAACAAATGTTTGATGTGGCTAAAGATAAACGTCATATATTTAGTTTTTGGAAACTCGATTGTGCTTTGTGTATCGCCTCATTAAAAACAATAACTGATGTTTTAAAAGGAATTGATAGTAACCAGTATCGGTTAATTTTCATTAATTTGGATCAAAAGAATAGACTTCACGAAGTTAACAGTTTTATACGATTAGAAAATATTTTTGCAGAAACATATCACCTTGATGTTACTCCCAATGTTCAGTTTGACGGAATAGATAATGATTGGAAAGGGGATATACCTGCTACATTTTTTGTCCAAGAAGATGAAAATGTATTTATAAAAGTAACGGACGAGATTGATGAAAAAATACTAATGAAGTTATTGGATATTGACGAAGAATAATCCTAAGCGTCTTTAGACGGACAAATAATCGTAAGAAATTGTTTCAATTAATTATATTTGCAACCGAAATGATTAACTGGTTGTTTAACTGGTATACATTATTTAAATTATTTAAACTATAAACTTAATATTATGGCTTTCGAATTCACAGATGCTAACTTTCAAGAAGCAGCTTTAGACAATGAAGGTGTATCAGTAGTTGATTTTTGGGCAGAATGGTGTGGCCCATGTCGCATGATTACACCAATTATCGAAGAGTTGGCTAAAGAATATGATGGCAAAGCAACTATCGGTAAAGTAAACGTCGATCATCATCCAAATGTATCCATGAAATACGGTGTACGAAGTATACCAACGATCCTTATTTTGAAAAATGGGGAAGTAGTGGATAAGCATGTTGGTGTTACTACTAAAAAAGTATTAGCGGACAAAATTGATTCTTTTTTAAGCTAATAAAGATATACGATAAATTCTTAGTAAAAAAGCCCTTTTTTGATATTTCAGAAAAGGGCTTTTTT
>JAHDFQ010000272.1 GCA_020628085.1 Saprospiraceae bacterium | reverse complement strand
TATTGGTTATTGGTTATTGGTTATTGGTTATTGGTTATTGGTTATTGGTTATTGGTTATTGGAAGGTAGATTCGTTTACATTAAAATATAATTATACCTATCCGTATTATTAAAAAATGAATTTAGAAAATGGAGTCCAGAAGTTTTGAAGAATTGGAAATCTATAAAAGAGCTTGTATTCTTAGAAAGAAGGTATTTCAGTTAGTCAAATCATTTCCTGCTGAAGAAAAATTCAGATTAACTGATCAAATCATAAGAAGTACTAGAAAATGTCCTGCCAATATAGCTGAAGGCCATGGTCGTTTTCATTATCAAGAAAACATTCAGTATTGCAGAATAGCTAGAGGTTCACTAACTGAAACTATGGATCATTTAAACTGTGCCTTCGAATGTCAATATATTACAAATGAATTAAAAATCTCTCTGAAACAAGAAGTTGAATTACTTATAAAAATGCTAAATGGATACGTAAATTTCTTAACAAAAATGAAGGCAAAGAAATAAAATCTAATAATGTATAGACTGGTTAACTAATAACAAATTAACCCGTCAAAAAATAGAATAGACCAAATAACATGTCAAAAAAATACAATCCGAAAGGAACAGAAGATAAATGGTACAAACACTGGATGGAGAAAAATTATTTTCATTCTGAGCCAGATGAACGAGAAGCCTATTCAATCGTTATTCCACCACCAAATGTAACGGGCGTCTTGCACATGGGACACATGTTGAACAATACGATTCAGGATATTTTGATACGAAAAGCTCGCTTGGAAGGTAAAAATGCTTGTTGGGTACCTGGAACGGATCATGCGTCTATTGCGACGGAAGCAAAAGTCGTTAAATTGCTACGTGAACAGGGCATTAAAAAATCAGATATTGGGCGTGAGGCGTTCTTGAAACATGCGTTTGATTGGAAAGACAAATATGGAGGAATTATTCTCGACCAACTCAAAAAGCTGGGTGCTTCTTGCGATTGGGAACGCACGGCGTTTACGATGGATAAAAGTTTATCGAAAGCTGTGATTCAGATTTTTAATGATCTGTATAAAAAAGGAAAAATATACCGTGGTCTGCGGATGACCAACTGGGATCCTGAAGCAAAAACAGTTTTATCGAACGAAGAGGTCATCTTTAAAGATGAAAACTCTCGTTTGCATTATGTACGCTATCAAGTAGAAGGAACGACAGACGAATGGGTCACGATTGCGACAGTGCGTCCTGAAACCATTTTGGGTGATACGGCAGTGGCAGTACATCCAGAGGATGAACGATTTGCACATCTGAAAGGCAAGCGAGTGATCGTTCCAATGGTGAATCGTTCAATTCCTATTATTTTTGATAAATATGTGGAAATGGACTTTGGAACAGGTTGTTTGAAAGTGACACCTGCCCACGATATGAACGATCATGAAATTGGGGAACGCCATAATCTGGAAGTCATTGACGTATTAAACGATGATGCAACTATGAGTGAGGCAGCTCAGTTTTATGTCGGTATGGACTGCTTTAAAGCACGAAAAGCCATTGTAAAGGATTTGGAAGAGATGGGGCATATCGTCAAAATTGAGGACTATCGAAATAAAGTGGGACGTTCAGAACGAACAGACGCTATCGTTGAACCTCGATTGACCTTGCAATGGTTTTTGGACATGAAAGACTTTTCCGCTACGGCTTTGAAAGCGGTAGAAGATGGTGAAGTAAAGTTCTATCCAGATCATTTTCAGAATATGTATCATAATTGGTTGAACGAAGATAATGTTCGGGATTGGTGTATTTCTCGTCAGTTGTGGTGGGGTCAACAGATTCCTGCTTGGTATCATGAAGATGAGATTTATGTGGCAGAAACATCTGAAGACGCATTGGCTCAAGCTCAAGAAAAAACAGGTAATACAGCGTTGACTATTGATGATTTAAAGCGCGATGAAGATGTGGTCGATACGTGGTTTTCGTCTTGGTTGTGGCCGATTTCGGTATTTAATGGATTTGAAAATCAAAAGGAACTGAAATATTACTATCCAACTAATGTCTTAGTAACAGGCTGGGATATTATATATTTATGGGTGGCACGTATGATTATGGCGGGTTACGAATGGTCGCCAGAATTACTAGGAAAAGAAACAGCCGTTGCCAAAGGTGTTCAACCGTTTAAGGATGTCTATTTCACTGGAATGGTGCGAGATAGTAAGCGTCGTAAAATGAGTAAATCGCTTGGAAATTCACCTGATGCTTTAAAATTAATAGAAAATTACGGAGCTGACGGTGTTCGTTTTGGCATGTTGTTTAGTGGCTCGGCAGGTAATGATATTATTTTTGATGCACCTATTGATCCAAAAACTAAAAAAGCGTTAAATGAAAGTGCGCTTTGTAGTCAGGGAACGAAATTTTGCAATAAAATTTTCAATGCACATGGTTTAGTCAAACTATTCAAAATTGAAGATAATATTGATGCAAATCAGTTGGCAGTGAATCAATTAGCAACGACTTGGTTTGAGAATAAGTTCAATCAATTGTTGGCAGAAATTGAGCAAAAATATCAAACGTATCGTTTATCGGATGTTTTGGAAACGCTGTATAATTTCATTTGGAATGACTTCTTTTCTTGGTATTTAGAAATGACAAAATCCAAAAATGGTTATGTCATGGATAAAGCAACCTATGAAAAAACATTGTCCTTTTTTGAGCAGTTAATGACAGTTTTACACCCGTTTATGCCGTTTATCACTGAGGAAGTTTGGCATCAACTAAGAGATCGAGCAGATGGTGAAGATTGTGTGGTTAGTACTTATCCAACGGCTGCTGATTTTGATAAAAAAGCGATTGATACTGTAGAAGCTGCCAAAGATATTATTTCTAATGTTCGAGATATTCGCAATAAAAATGGTATTTCTCCAAAAGAAGCATTGAAAGTTTTTATTCAAAATTCAGACACTTCGAAGTCCTTGTTTGCGATCAATGGAATCCAAGAAATGGTGGTTAAAATTGCCAATTTGGAAAGTATTGAGTTTACGAATGACGAGCCAGAAAATACAGTTTCTTTTATTTCAGGAACGGATAAATTCTTTGTAGAAATCAATCAAGAAATTGATGTAGAGGCGGAGATTGAAGCCCTTGAAAAAGAAGAAAAACGCTTGCAAGGTTTTGTTGGTGGTATTTCTAAAAAGTTAAGCAATGAGCGTTTTGTTGCTAATGCTCCAGAAGTTGTTGTTGCTAAGGAACGCCAGAAATTAACTGATGGTCAAGCTCGTTTGACGATTGTTCAATCAGAATTAACAAAATTGAAGGGATAAATCTATATCCTTTACACATTAAAACGGGGTTACTTCAATATTGAAGTAACCCCGTTTTTTATACGCACTATCACCAAGTGGTTATTTATTGATCTGTATGGTAGCTGGTAGACAGATATTAGTCGTACAATTGATAATAATCAGATAATCTTCCACCTCTCCACTAGACACCAAAC
>JAHDFQ010000047.1:27543-29701 GCA_020628085.1 Saprospiraceae bacterium | reverse complement strand
TTTTTTGGCGGATTAATGGATTTGTTTTGCACTAATTTTACTGACGAACTACTTAGTATTTTTTACTTAAAAATAAGTGTTAAATATTATTAGGATTATCACTTGTTGCCTCAATCATTTCCTTGTCATACAATATAGTTTTCATTAATTGCGCTCTTGAATTAACACCCATCTTTTTGTAAATCATTTTTACATAATACCGTACGCCATTCACACTCATAGATAATAAATCTGCAATGATCTTATAAGGCTCTCCTTCTAGAAGGTGCTTTATAACTATTTTTTCTTTATCTGTAAAGTTGGGTTTTCTATGATCTATACCTATGGTTTCATCTATTTTACGAGTATAACCCTTAGATTGAAAATAATTAATAAGTGATCTGGTAACTTGTTGTGTAATAGGAGGTTCTGAAAATGAATAAAACCGAATGATTTTACTGTGCATTTCTTCGAAGGGGATACCTTTTACAATATAACCAACGGCACCTGCTGTAAGTGCTTTTTGAATATTACTATCTGATTCATATATTGATAATACAACTGAACTTATATTAGGATACTTTCGACTAATAATTTCAATCAGTTTGATACCATTTAATCCTGGAAGATCTACATCAACTAATAAGACTGAAATGGGTTGAGTATTACTATAGTACTTTAAAAAGGATTCTGCATCCTTGAAATTATATACACAGTCAATATTATTATTGTCTTTAAAACTTTGTAAAATGTTAGATCGAAATGTTTCATCGTCTTCAACTATGCCTACTCTTATCATTTTATGAGTATTTTTAAACAAAAATAAGACTTTATTTTAGGCTATTCTCTTGAAAGATAGTCTATAATATCAATTTCAGCTGGTTTTTTGAAAAATAAAAGGCGTATATATTTGATTCATAAAGTGATCTTAGCTAAAAAAACACTCTTTGATATAAGCATGTATTTTATGACGAGTTCTAAGCTTTTGTTTCCACCTTTATTCTTTTCCAAAAGAGATATGCAACTTGGATTACAGGAATAAAATCAAATGTATTACTTTCTAAGGTTTTTTCCTAATCAAATACGTATAATATGAAACTTCCTCTGCAATCAAAAATGACCAGAGGAAGCTCAAAATACTGACTGTTTACGAAGCTACTAACTATATCCCCCTAGTCTATAGTTATAGATTCGAATAATTGACATCCAGTTAACTCATCTGTAATAGTAACATTATGAGTACCAGAGCCTAAACATTCAGGTGCATTACTATTTCCGATGGCAGGATTATTCCATTGATATCTGAACGTACTAGTATTTTCGTTACTTTTACCAAATACTTGAACTTCATTAAACACAAGTGATGTATTTCCGAGTGCATAAATCCGTATGAATCGTCCAGTATTGTTGACGCTATATGTACCATCGGTTGAAATAGATAATTCTTGATTTGCAGATGTAGCTGCAATATTATAATCATATCCCATATAGGGAGTAGTTGAAATTAAAACTTTATAATTCTGATTGCTCACCAAACCTCTAATATCTAATGTAGTAATATCAAATACTCCTAATAAATCTACTTCCCACCATGGATTATCGGTTACAGATGTTTGAACTAAAGTCTGATTATTTCCATCAACACCAAAATGACCGTTTGATGCTAATCCAAGACCTCTACTAGAAGCCCGTGCAGGTTTAAAGAAAGATATATCTTTTTCCTCTTCAACCCTAAGGACATTATGTTCAAATCCAACAGAAATATTACCTGTGGGACAGCTTCGACAACAATTGTTTTCCCAAAGATTTGTATATAGTCCATTACAACTAGGTTCATTTGAACATGCCGGTGGAGGTGATACTAGTATTTCTATATTTTGATTTCCATCGCAACTCATAAGCGATAAGCGAACAGTACCACAATATATTTCATATCCTGAAAATGAAATAGTTTCACCAAAATTTCCAGGCTGACCTCCTATGAAAAAACCAGGACTTTCGTCCCCACCTTCGACTGTAATATCAAATCTAAATGTATCATCTTCAGGATCATCAGGAGTGTTATTATCATTACATTGTACATTAGTGACCTCATAACCACTGATAGAACAAAGAATTTGATCCGAACAAGTAGTAGGAGGACTACCTGTTAATCTTCTATTACAATTTCCGTCATTTG
>JAHDFQ010000047.1:3368-27443 GCA_020628085.1 Saprospiraceae bacterium | reverse complement strand
TATAGATCATCATTAGGATTACTTGGTGTACCTGCATTATCACATCGGGTGGTATGTTGTATATCAGTGATTGAGCAAGACTGATATACGAAAGGAGTTCCACTTGCATCTTGAATATTATATCCTGGTGTATTTTGAAAATAAGATCCATTCCAAAAGTAATTTATACCTACTGATGGTATAGGAAGTTCAGGTTGCATGCAATAGGTAGTAATAGTATTATTGGGACAATCTGCACAATCTAAGCACTGCAAATATATAGGGAAACCTGACCCTTGAGAATTGTCGAAACCAACTACTGTGTAGTTGGTACAAGTAGTTTGTCCGTAAGAAAATACATTGGCCATACATACGACCAATACAGTTAAAAGTGTTTTGTTAATAGCAAAGAATAGTTTTGAATACATCGTTCATCTAATTATTAATTTTGGTTTTTTTGGAGTCTCTATGTTTTATTTTGATAATCTTCAATTTTAGGCATGAAAATACCATTACAGTGATATTACGTTATAATCACTGTTAATCTACACTACAATAAGATTAGAAATTTCTAGATGGGGGCAAGGGGTTTTATAATTACAGATCAATAAGCTTCACCTGCATCTCTTTTTGTTTTAGTGAGGTCATCGAGTTTTTTTGCTTCAGCTCTTCATCTTTAATATCTACTTTTTGACAGAAACCATAGCCTGGAATATACCAATCTATATAATTTTTCATGAATACCTGCTCGGGGTTATTCTTAAACTTCCGAGCTTCTTTAATTGTATAACTGATTAAATAACAAGTAACGGATTGATTATTAATTGTAACATCTTCTACGCCTACTACTTCTCTATCACTTATCATTACATCTATTTGCGATAACAATCCAGTATTCTCTAATGAAAAAGAATATACCCCTTTTGCTTCTTTTAATTTATCTCCTACTTCCATTTTTACTGGAAAAAATACTTCATCACCTGTATAAGTAATTGTTATATTATCTGAGATTTTGAATGATAAAGGATTCATTAAAGACTTTATTTCATGATAGTATCCTTCCTGAGCCAACCGTACCTCAAATGAAATGGAAAAGTTAAATGGATTTGGAGTATCCTTCCTATCAAAATTTTTATTGACTTTTCGTGTACTCTTTTGTTGATCTATCGTTTCATATTCTTCCGTAGACGTATAATTTTCAATTGCATGAATACCACTCGATAGCAACTTTACTTTATAAAGTTTTGGATGATTTTCCCTTCCATTATTGACAGCACTAGAATATAAGCGATCTTGACTATACAACCCGTCACTAAATAAAAATAGGATAAAGAACGCTGCCATATAAATTTTAGAATATTGAATTACCGCCATTTTTTTGAAATGTTTTTTACTTTTTTCTATTGTATTATATCTATGTGAGGAAGGTGTTACAAAGGTATTATTATTATGGTTGTTTGTCAAAATGATCTAAATACCAACACGACTATTTAGAAACACACTATCCAATATTATTTCATACTATTATTTTTTTTAAGTATAAAAACCTATTTTATATGTAGTTATAAAGATTTTTGATTTTAATATAAAAAAACTACATGAGTGTGTAAAATTGTTATTTATTTTCTAGCTATGGCTTTTTACTAAATTCTTAGGAAATAATTCTATATTTGGACTTCAATGGTTTCAATTCCAAACTGCTGCGATTAATAGTATGTTCACTCCAAAAAAGCTCATAGCTTTTTATGATTCTTCAAAGCCAAAAGAGAGAATTTGCCCACAAAACAAGCAGATTATATAAATACTTTCTAAGAAAAATTTTTATGTTGTTTGAAGATAATGGCTGCAATTAGATTGACTGCCGATGACGTAAAAAAGTCTTTTTGGATATGTTGACGGATAATTTCTTCAACAATCGTATAAGATTTTCACTCCTTGGAGTTCCCAAAACCATCGTTGTACGAAAGGGATTAATAATATTTATCTAGCCATTTTGACTTTGAATATTGACCGAATACCAGTTTTTAATCTTTCGTTTTTCTTGCGGAAATTGTAGATTGGTTTCGTTAAACTGGTCTTTCAGTAGGTTGTGTTGAACCACTCTTTTAATGCGAAATGAACTACCCCGATGCATGCATCGGGGTAGTTCTGTATATCGTTGAAAATACCATTGCCCTTTTTCTTGTTCACTTGGTTTCCCCAAAGCGACCATTCTATATAACTGAGGATTCAGAAATTGTGTAAATCTTGAAATTGCTCTTCCTTTACCGGCCGTATCACGACCTTCAAACAGAATAGCCAATCGAAGACCTTGTTCGCTGATGTATTTTTGCAGTTTTAGTAATTCTACTTGTTGTACATATAATTCTGAAATATACCTCGAATCAACCCTATGCAAGTCTTCTATTTCTTTTATTATTATCTATTACTTCTATAAATCTTTAGTTTAACCATTTAATTTTATAAATATGTGGCAAATCAAAATCACCTAATTTTTTTGCTATAACAATTATATATATTTAAAGGTTCTCCGTCAAAATCCGTATTCAAGTCAATCAGAAATAGTAATTATCGTTTTATTAGGCATTTATAATCATTATTTCTGATTATTTAAATGCTATTAAGACATTGATATAAAGAGCTTTCAAAGCTTAAAACGTTGTAAATTCCGCGTCTTTTTGTCCCTGTGACTAGTTTATATTAAACATATTTATTTTTGACAGATCAAGTATTTAGAATTGAAACCTCGAAGGAATATTTTATCAATTTATTACTATCTCCTCTCTATCACAATCAATTAAGAATTGAAACTAAACTTAAAATAAAGCTAATCTATTGGTAGTTATTTGTACATTTATAGATATCATTCCCTATTCAAACCTAAAAAAACAAGTTCTTTTATTTATTAAACGTAAATCCTATTGATTTCAATACAATATATAAAATGTAGTTTTCTATTTGTAATACTCTGTTTTTTCGGGTCATTTTTATCTATTGCTCAGGAATCGACCCTATATGAGTTTGAAAAAATAGAAGAAGGCAATAGTGATTTAGATCACTCCATTCAAGCAATTTTACAAGATAGCTATGGTTATGTTTGGATGTCCACTTGGTTAGGATTAATTCGGTATGACGGATATGAGGTTAAGGTGTATCGACCAAGTATCAGTTCAAAAAATGGTCTAAAGGGTAACAAAATTACATGTTTATTTGAAGATTCAAAACAACGTTTATGGATTGGATCTAGCTATACGGGTTTTTATTGGTACGATAGAGCAATAGATGGGTTTGTACAGTATGCCAATGATCCTCAAAACATGAATAGTTTGAGCCACAATAACGTTACTACAATAATTGAAGATAAAAATGGACTACTATGGATTGGTACAGAAAATGGTCTCAACAGTTTTGATGTTGAAACAAAAAAATTCATTCATTACTCCAATCAACCAAACAACGATTATAGTTTAAGTAATAACTTTATCGTTGACCTGTATGTAATAGATAATGGAGACCTGTTTGTTGGAACAGAAGATGGACTTAATCGATTACAATTAAGTAAAAATCAACAACCTAATTCATTTATACGTTATTCTTTAACTCCTGCTAATGCTCTGTCGAAGGATCAAATTCGGCATCAATATATCTCTACTATATTATCTACTCCTGAAACCCCAGATATTCTGTGGATTGGAACGAGTATTGGTCTTAAAAAAGTAAAACTTTATCCTGAACAAAGCTCAAAAATTGATTTTGAAACTTTTTACAGTAATGATAATGCATTAAATGCTTTAAGTCATAGCTTTGTTACAGATATAACGATGGGTCGTACCAATGAAGAAATTTGGATTGGAACTTTAAATGGACTTAATCTATTCAATACTGCTACAAATTTATTTCAATCCTTTTATTCTGAAAGTAAAGACGATTTTTCCATTTCAAACAACAGTGTTCAATCTCTTTTCAAAGACCAATTTGGTCAACTTTGGATTGGTACAGAAAAGGGCGTAAATAGAACAAAGTTAAGTAATGAATTATTTAATAATATTTGTATTTCTGACAAGGACGATAACATGGTCACCTGTATCGTTTCAGCTAGTGATCAATCTGGAATTTGGATTGGAACAAGGGGCGAAGGTTTATTATTTGTACCTCAAAAAGATGGAATTGTTGACCAAAATAAAATTAGAAGGTTTCAGTTTGAGAATGCTGCTGCTGCTGAATTAATTCGGTTTATATCTGATATTGTTATCAACGAAAATAATACACTTTGGATCGCCACTAATGGTGCGGGTTTGATTCGGGTTTCAGAATCTACCTTATTACAATCTTCTGAAAACATTACAGATTATATTCAATACAACAGTGAAAATCAATTGGACGATGATTATTTAATGGATATTGTTGTAGATAAACAGCAGCGTATATGGATCGGGTATTGGGACGAGGGTTTGGGTTGTTTTGATCCTTCAAACCAAACATTTTCGCATTATAAACATACTCAAAATCTAGAAATAGATTTGACAAGTTATCCTATTGTAGATATGATGACTATTCCAGATCAGCAGGCAGAAAATTTATGGCTTGGTACAAGAGGTGCTGGCATTTATAAAGTTCAATTGAATAAAACGTCTAAAACTGTTGAATTTATAAATCACGTACATTATCAATCTGAAAGTGAAGAAGGTTTAAGTAATAATTTTGTCAACTGTTTTTATCAACAAAACGAATCTAACTTATGGATTGGAACAGAAAATGGACTTAGTTTACTAGATGTTGATAGAAATCAATTCAGTCACTTTTCTGAAAAGGATGGTTTAGAAAGTAATATTATTCAATCTATTTCTGGTGTTGATAATACTGCCATTTGGATGAGTACTCAGAAAGGTATTTCTCGGATGACATTTGATGAGGGTGTACCAAAAGTGAAAAATTTTGATGCACAGGACGATTTAAAAGATCATTTTTTTCATGCACGTTCTGTTGCTGTACTTCCAGAGAAACGATTGGCATTTGGTGGAGTAGAAGGGCTTACTATTTTACAGCCCGATGCTGTTATAATAGACACAATTGCCCCCAAAATTAGATTAAGTGATTTCAAAATAGCAAATCAGTCCATCCCAATAGGTAAGATGTCTGATGATAGAGTTTTATTAGAAAAGCATATTTCTGAAATAGAACATTTAAATCTATCCTATACGGATAACGTCATTTCTTTTGAATTTGTAGGGCTTCATTTTCGGGATTCTAAAAAACTAATTTACGCATACCAATTGGAGGGTTTTAATAAAGACTGGGTATACACGGATGCTACTCAACGGATAGCTCATTATACTAATTTACCCTACAACGACTATGTTTTTAAAGTTAAAGCTGCCAATAATGACGGTGTTTGGAGTAATACGCACACTCTGCCTATTTCTATTGCTCCACCTTTATGGCGTACTAAAGCGGCTTACTTTTTATATGTTTTGCTTTTTATCCTGTTGTTTTATTCAATTTTACGGATTATGAATATGCGAACTAAATATGCACATAATCTAGAATTAGAAAAAATGAAGCGACAAAGTTTGGAAGAAATTAATCAAATGAAATTACGTTTTTTTACTAATATTTCACATGAACTTAGGACGCCGCTGACCTTGATTATAAGTCCCTTAGAACAATACATTAAAGACCAATCCTTCAACAAAAAATACTATAATTCTTTTGTCAGGATGCATCATAATGCTCATCGCTTATTGACCATGATTAATCAGTTACTAGATATTCGTAAAAGTGATGCAGGGTTGATGAAGCTGAATGTCTCAGAAAATAATTTAACAGATTTTATTGGAGAAATAGTTCTATCATTCAAAGAACTTGCCCAACAAAAAAATATTGATTTTCAGTTCATTGTTTCACCACAAAAACTAACGGTTTGGTTTGATAAAAATCAGATAGAGAAAGTTTTCTATAACCTATTATCAAATGCGTTTAAATTTACGCCCGAAGGTGGAACAATCAGAATCACATTCGCAGAAGAACATCAAAAAATACAGGACTTAAAAAGCCTTATTATTAAAGTTCAAGATAGTGGAATTGGTATTCCCCGAAATCAACAAAAGTCTATTTTTGATCGCTTTCATCAAGTAAATGAAACTTTGAAATATCCAACTACAACCCAATCAGGTACAGGGATTGGGTTATCTCTGTGTAAAAATATTATGGAAGCGCATCAGGGAAAAATTTGGGTGGAGAGCGAGGAAGGCAAAGGAGCTGTATTTTACCTAGCTATTCCACTTGGGTCAGCACATTTTACAGAAAAAGAAAAACTCATTGAAAATGAATCGGTAGAACGTATATCGCAATATATAGTACCCGAAAATTTCAAAGTACTGACTAACAATGAACTCCACGACGAACAAGCTACTATTCAGAATCAGGCAAAAATTTTGATTGTAGAAGATAATGCTGATATCAGAGCTTATTTGAGAGAAAATTTAGCTGTGCAATATGTTGTTACTGAAGCTGTTGACGGAGAAGATGGAGTGCAAAAAGCTAATACCGTTTTTCCAGATTTAATTATTGCTGATATTTCAATGCCCAAAATGAACGGAATTGAACTTTGTAAAAATATCAAAACGAATATTCATACCAGTCATATTCCTGTTTTATTATTGACGGCTAGAACGTCTTTAATATTTAAAATTGATGGACTTGAAACAGGTGCAGATGATTATGTGACTAAACCATTCAATATGCATTTATTAATGGCGAGAATCAAAAATTTAATCACTTCTCGTCAGTTACTAAAAGAAAAATTTTCTAAAAGTACACAGTTGATACCTGAAGGAATTGTTCTTAACTCGTTAGACGATGAGTTGCTATCACAGATTGATATGGTCATTAATAAAAATATAGAGGACTCTGATTTTACAGTAGAACAACTAGCAAGATCAGTTTATTTGAGTCGAATGCAACTATATAGAAAGTTAAAAGCTTTAACGGGCAAATCACCAACACAAATTATAAGAACTGCTCGAATGCAAAAAGCCATAGAATTACTCAAAACAAAACGCTATAATATTTCTGACATTACATATATGGTTGGATATAATGACTTAAAATCTTTCCGGCAACAATTTAAAAGAGAGCATGGAATGAGCCCATCTGAATACTTCAATAATGAAGCGATGTAATCAAAAATGGCAGGACTTAAGTAGTAAGTCTTGCCATTTTTTTGAAAATTATGATCATTAGGTTTAATGAACGACCAATTTTCGACTTGCTATAATATTTTCGTTATTAGTTAACATTAGGGTGTAATGCCCTGCCATAACTTGAGTTAAATCGAGTCGAGCGATAGTTCCATTTATACTTGATGGAATCCCTATTTCTTGCCCATTCATATTGAATAATTGAACATTTTTTAAATGTTCATTAGATTCTATTTTTACAAAATCTCTTGCAGGCAATGGATATATATCTATTTCAAAAGTAGGAACTAAAGGCATTTGAACAGAAGTTTCTAATTTCAATTCTACAAAGTAATCCCGTGTCACTTCTTCGTTTTCAGAAGTAATGGTGTAAACCAAAACCTCGGATAAATCAACGGTGTTGTCACCACTAGTTTGTGGTTCGCCTAACAATTCTATGTTTCCATTCATGGAGTATTCAAAAACAGGACGGGTATTGTTGTAATTGAAATTGAGAACACCTTCTAATGATACATCTGTACCATCAATATTGCCAACAATACTATTATTGACCACATAACGATGCAAGAATGCAGCATCACTTGGTTCGTTAAGTTTATTTGTATATAAACTATCGGAAATTCCTTGAACCATATTATTCAGAAAAATAGTAGTCGTATCACTATAAAATTTTAAAAAATCAGGAACGGCCTCATGTCCAGGATATGGTGCAAAATGATGGTTGGTGCTAGCATTTCTCCATGTAGCGAGATAGGCTATTTGTGAAGCGAGTTCATTGTTTTTTATAGGATCTAAGATGGCTCGTGTGTGCCACTTATCAATCTCTAATTGGTCATCATTGTCCCAATCTTTTCGATCTCCGACTTCTGTAACAGCAGCTACTTTGTTTTTACTATTGGCCAGATTCGCAGCATCACTGATAAAATCAATAAACCGATTTATTTCGGTGGTAGTACCATTTCCAAAATAAAAATCATAGCCTAAAATATCAACATAGTCATCCCCAGGATAACGATATAAATAAGGTTTGTTGGTGTCGATATGTTGTCCATCAGGAGAAAAAACATATATAAAACTATGAATATTCATTTCGTCCCTAAAATAATCAACGGTATATCGCCATAAATCTACATAGTCAGCATCTGTTCCAGAGGAACTGCCCCACCAAAACCACCAACCATTGTGTTCATGATATGGTCTAAAAAGAATTGGAATGGTTCTTCCTTTGCTATCTCGTAAACTTTTACAGTAATTGGCAATTGCTTTTAACTTATCTTGGTATCCTTCATTATTTGCTCCATTGGGCAGTAAAGATCGCATAATAGAACTAGGATTAGTAACTTCATCAAAATAAAAACTAACTCCGCTTGGGTCATATTGATGCCAACATAATGTATTGACACCACCAAGTTCGTGTGCATTTTTGATTCGATATGTAAGCCGATCTATTCCTTGTCGACGTGTAATTTCATTAACTTCCCAGCTAAAAAGAGCAGGATAGGAACCTGTTACATCCTTAACATCACTACGGTCATCATCACCCGACCAATTGACACCATACCCTGTTGCGTCTTGCATTCCATATAAGAAACGTGGACCTTTAAGTGCATGTAAATTACTTAAAACTGTTTGTGTGTTATACGTTGATTGAGCATCGACTGCTGGATAAGCAAAATCGCTTACAGCCTTTTTTTCAAAGTCAGTACATTGGTCGTACAACGCATATGCCAGTTCATCAGCTATATTTTGTGTATTTATCAAATCCGTGTTATCCAAATTTGCTTGTGCCGTTGTTATTGCTTGTAGCAATATATCTCTTGAACCAATAGCAAATTGTCCTTCCAGTTCACCTTCTTCAGAAAAACTGTATAAATTATTAGCATCGGTGATAGCCTGCTGCAATAAATTGGTGTTGATGGGTATTTCTACGGCTGCACCAACAGAAAAGTCATCGATTTGAACTATACCATTTTTAATAGCTGTACTTCCTGCATCAAAATAAATATATACATTGTTTATTGGATTACTTTGAGCTGTGACAACTTCCAAATATAATTCTTGCCACTCATTATCACCCGATATAGATGTTTCAATCCAATCGCTACCACCTAAGCTGTTTTCAGGTTTTAATACTAAATTGAAAGCAATATCGGAACGAATTTTTAAAATAATAAACGGATTTTCAGAAATATCTATTGATGGTAATTGTAGTGTAAATTGATCCCATTCCCAGCTAGTCGCTGTTCGATCATATTCAACATTTAGTACACCATTAGTTTCGGAACCCGTATAGGTTTCATGAACGAATTGCCAATTGGTGGAAAGCTGATTATCGTCAAAATTATCTGAAAAAGTAGTGACTTGTGCTTGTAGTTGAGGAAAAAGTCCAATTAAACAAAACAGCCATAATAAAATATTGTAATAAAATGTTTTCATAATAATGTACCTTTTTGAATTTGTTCCATCGCATAATTAGCAGCTCTCGCAGTCAATGCCATGAAGGTTAATGAAGGATTTTGAGTTGCAAAAGAAGTCATACAAGCACCATCTGTTATAAATACATTTTTGCATAGATGTAATTGGTTCCACTTGTTGACTAACGAAGTTCTAGGGTCATTACCCATTCGCACACCACCCATTTCGTGTATATCTAAACCTGGATTTCGGTCTGTATTAATGGTCTCTATATCAGTAAAGCCTGCTTCTTTGAACATACGAGAAAATTCTTGATGAAAATCTGCTACCATTTTACGATCATTTTCATCATAACCTACAGATATATGCAATAGAGGAATACCCCAATCATCTGTCTTATATGAATCTAGCGTAACTTGATTTTCTTCTTTTGGAATGGTTTCGCCCATCATGCCTGCTCCTACTTTCCAAGGCAAATATTGATGACCCGTTTCCATTAAGTTATTGAGTAGTGTTGATCCAAAACCTGTAGTGTTGATCTTTTTTTTTCGTTCGGTATAAAATGCCACGGCGTATCCTCTTAAAAAATCAGTATCTTGTTTGTATAGATTTCTAAATCTAGGAATATAGGTACTTGTAGGTCGAGTACTTATCATTTTTTTATCAGTAGCCTTGTTAGAGAAGGCATTAACAAATGCTTTATAGTTGTGGAATCCAATGTATTTTCCCAATAGTCCGTTATCGTTTCCAAGACCATTAGGAAACCTTTTTGAAGTCGAATTTAGGAGGATTAAATTCGTATTTAGTGTGGCTGCATTTACAAAAATCACCTCTGCAAAATACTCTAATTTTTCTTTGGTTTGAGCATCAATCACATTTACACCAACTGCTTTTTTTTGTTGTTCATCATAAATAATAGAATGAACTACCGAATGAGGTCGTAGTGTCAAGTTTCCTGTTTTTTTGGCCCAAGGAATAAGGGTTGTATTAGCATTAAAATAGCCCCCATAAGGACAGCCTCGTTCACAAAGATTTCTGTTTTGGCATAATCCACGTCCTTGTTCTAAGTGAATATCTTTTGTTTCTGTTAAATGAGCACAACGTGCATAAATTAAATGACGATCCGAATAATTCTTTTTAATTATATCTTGAAAATATGTTTCTATACAATTTAAATCCCATGCTTTAAGGAAGTCACCGTCAGGAAGTGCATCCAATCCATCTCTATTTCCTGAGACACCAATAAATTGTTCTACTTTAGTATACCAATCTTCAATATCTTTATATCGAATAGGCCAATCTACTGCAAAGTTATCTCGTTTAGGTCCATTAAAGTCATAATCGCTCCAACGCTGTACTTGGCGAGCCCACATTAATGATTTTCCTCCAACTTGATATCCTCTGATCCAATCAAAAGGTTTATCTTGAATATATGGATGATCCGTATCTTTCACAAAAAAATGTTCAGAGGTCTCATTATAATTATAACATCTATTGATGACGGGATTATCTGTTTTATCTTTATACGACGTTTTACCACGATGCTCAAATTCCCAAGGTGTTGTCATGGCAGTAGGGTAGTCTTTTATATGTTGAACATCTCGACCTCTTTCTAGCAGCAGTGTTTTAAATCCTTTATCACAAAACTCTTTAGCTGCCCAGCCTCCAGACATACCCGCACCAATAACAATGGTATCAAATTTGGTTTTTTCGCTCATAACTTAAATATTAGTACATGCTTCAAATGGAGTGGGTATAAATTGATAGTCTAAATGATTCGTTTGAAAATATTCAGAGGTTATCAGATGTTCTATTGCTAGTGACTTGACTGTATCAAGGACATGTAATATTTGTGTAGATAATAAGTTGTTAGAGTTTTTTGCTATTTCCTTTTGGTTTTTTACATACAATTGTTCTATATCTTCGGAAGTAATATTGGAGGTGTTACTTGCTTTTTTTAAAGCAATTTTTATGGCATATAATCCTTCTTGAAATTGATCTATTTGATGAGGAGGTGAAGTGTGTTCAATTATTTTGATAATATATGTAGGAGTAGGTTCTGGTGTTTTTATAAAGATAGATGGTGGAGGCAAAACAGTGTTAACGAGTTGTTCTAAAAAGGCATAGGCGTTTTTATCTAAAAACCCAGTATCTACTGCAACACTAGATTCGGAGGTACAAGCTGGTACGCTCAAGATACCTATAGAAAAAATTCCTAACTGTTGTATGGCCGTTCGTCTTTTCATGTTATGCTTAAATTTTTAAGATAAGTTGCACCTATTTTAGCACATTCCATAGGAGTAGAAGTATCATATCGTTCTTGCTCTAAGATATAAAATTGCATACCATTCTGTGCAGCAACATTTAAAATATTTGGATAGTCGATACTTCCACTGCCCAGATCGCATGAAGCTTCCTGTATTTCAGGTGCGACCGATTTGAGACGGTCTTTGATATGACATAAACGGAATCTGTTCTTATATTTTTTTAAATATTCAATTGGGTCGGCTTTTGCCGTAACAACCCAATACAAATCCAGTTCAAAATCTACCAAGTCAGGATTGGTGTTATTCATTAAAAAATCCATAGGTATGATGTCATCAACTTTTACAAAGGGATACCCATGATTGTGATAGGCAAATTTAAGTCCATGCTTTCGACAGGTTTCACCACATTCATTAAAGTGGTTTGCTATCGTCTGCCAACCAGATTTGGTTCGGGGTGCATCAATCCAAGGACAAATTAAGTATTGAATACCAACTTCGGCAGCTTGAGCTACTTTATATTCAAATCCTTCAAAGACGTTACAGTGCGCTGATACCATATCCAAACCAAGATCATTCAAAAATAATGTAAACTCTTTGGGTTTCATGTTCCAATAAATACCTTGATCACCTTCGTAACTTTCGATCTGAGTGTACCCAAATTCTGCTAACTGCGCTAATACTTTTTTGGGATTTTTAGGCATATCATCTCTTAAAGTATAGAGTTGAATACCAAAATTAAATACATCTTTTTTAAACGGTTGAGTGGCAGTATGTTCAGATGAATGGCATGCTAAGTAAGGTAAGGTAAGCGCACCTACAGAAAAAACACCTGTTTTTTGAATAAAATCTCGACGTGGTTTACGCATAATAGACTTTTTTTTTAAATAGCGAGTAGTTAAAAACTAGTAATAGTTTAACTACTCGCTTTGTCTAAATTTATTGGTACTATTTAATTCTATTGTGGATAAACAACTGCACCTTCTGGTGAACCATTTGCTAAATGAATATCATCTACATGAATTTCAAAAATATCTCCCATTTCTTGACTTTCGGCATTAAAACCAAACTTTAAAAAGCTCAATGCTTCAAAATTCCAACCGTCTCCCCATTTCCAATCTTCTGTAGCATTTACTACACCAAGTTGAATACTAAACTGTTGCCAATCGCCATTGATTTCTGTATAAACACCTCCTGGATGCCAGCCACATTCACCAGTATCATCTACTAATGCAAATTCTAGTAGAGCAGGTTTTGCATTACTTGTTCTTGCCCAGAAATTTATAGTCGGATTATCCAGACCAGAAACATCGAGTGCAACATCGCTAAAAAGGTTGCTACTCCAAGTCCAACCCGCTGTTAATACTTCTAATTCATTGATAAAGTAACCATCACCTTCTGCGGCATCACCTGTACCAAAAGAAGCAATAGCTCTTACGTTTTCTTGAAATCCATTAGGATTATCAGGTATATATCCTGTTTCATAGAAGCTAGTCAGATCTGCGCCTGTATTTTCAAAATCGAAATAGGTATAGAAACGTTCATAATCGGGAGCTGGTGCAGCAGGATAAGCAATTGCTCCAGATGGTGCACCATCAGATAGATAGATTTGGTCTATATGAACTTCAAAAATATCTCCCATTTCTTGACTTTCGGCGTTGAACCCAAATTTCATTCCTCTTAACATAGAAGGATCAATACCGTCTCCCCATTTCCAGTCGTTTAGGTTGTTGATTTCTTCAATATTGATACTAAATAATTGCCAGTCTCCATTTACCTCTGAATACACACCACCTGGATGCCAACCTGACTCACCCGAATCATCTGTCAAGGCAATTTCAAATAAAGCAGGTTTTGCATTACTTGTTCTTGCCCAAAAATTAAGGCACGGTGACGATAGGGCTGATGCATCAATCATCATATTATCAAATAAATCACTCGTCCAAGTCCAACCTGCTGTAAAGACTTCTATTTCATTGATAAAGTAATAATCACCTTGTGCGGCATCACCATTCCCCAAACTAGCAGTTGCTCGAGCATTATTTTGGAAACCACCTTCTGGATTATCTGGAGTATAACCTGTATTAAAAATAGAATCTATTTCAGGCTGGTTCTCAAAATCGAAATAGGTATGAAATTCACCTGCATCCATAACCATAGGATATTCAACAGCACCAAATGGTACACCATCATCTATATATACATCATCAATATGAACCTCGTAAATGTCGCCCATTTCTTGACCTTCGGCATTGAATCCAAATTTTAAGAAATTGATAGAGCCTACATTAATTCCATCACCCCATTTCCAATCTTCGGTTGCGTTGATATTATTCAAGTTCAAACTAAATTGTTTCCAATTACCGTTAACTTCCATGTAAGGCCCGCCAGGATGATAGCCAGATTCGCCAGAATCATCAACCATTGCGATTTCCATTAAAGCAGGTTTTGAATTGCTCGTTCTTACCCAAAAGTTTAATGTTGGCTCAGACAGACTTGATAAGTCTAACTCTACTGTTTTAAATAAATTACTTGTCCAAGTCCAACCTGCATTTATCACTTCAATTTCATTTATAAAATAGAATTCTCCTTGCGCTGCATCGCCACTGCCTAAACTAGCAATAGCTCGTGCATTATCCTGAAATCCGCCTTCAGGGTTATCGGGAGTATATCCAGTATTAAAAATGGAATCTATAGCAGGTTGATCTTCAAAATCGAAAAAAGTGTATACACCACTTGACATACCGCCAGACATAGTACATAAAATATCTGTTGGGTTAGCTTCGCAATAGCATTCTGAATTAAATTCGAATGTGCAACACTGTTCATCTTCGGGATTGGCTTCACAAAAACACATTGGATTGGTCTCAAATGTACAAGATAAATTACAGAGTGGGTTATTAGGGTTTTCTTGACAAAAACAGGTCGGATCTTGCACATAGGTGCAACTTATATCAATTGTATCATCGTCTTTGTTACATGCTGTAACGAGAAATAGTCCTGCTACGCCTAGCAAGAAACTGAGATAAAGTAAAGATTTATTTTGTTTCATGATATTTATTTTGAAATGAATTCTAAGCAAGTTTTAATTAATTAATATGAGTACCAGCATCACTTAAAAGCTATTAATAACCAGGGTTTTGAGTAAGACCCCAATCTTCCAGTTCTCTAGTAGGGATAGGAAATAAGGGAATTGAGTTAGCTGTTCCTTGTACACTTTTACCCATAGCTGATGTTGTAACTCTATTTGCAAAATCTGTATCTGTTGGATTACCTAAATCAACGTATTTATTTTGTATGGCATCGAAGTATCGACCTGTACGGACTAAGTCCATAAATCGTAACTGTTCCATACCCAGTTCTCGTCGACGCTCTAGGTAAATAAAATCTAGTAATGCTTGTCCGCTTTGTGGAATAGAGGTATTATCTAGTGCTACAAAACCTGTAGTTGGATAACCATAAGGATCGTTTGGGTCATAACCTTGTGGATAGGTACTGTTACTGGCCCTTTCTCTAATTTTTACTATATTTTCAACAGCTTGAGCTGTATTTCCAGTATGGTAAGCCGCTTCTGCATTCATCAAAATGATATCAGCTAATCTAAATTTTCGAATATTTAGTGCTGAACCTTTAAGGGTAACCCAAAGTTCGGGATCAAGTATGAACTTACGTGGGTAGTAACCTGTCAAACAACGCTCATTAATTTCCATTTCTACACCAAACGCATGTTCTCCAACAGCTAATGCGGTGCAAGGACGTCGAGGGTCATTAGGTTCATATGCTTCTGCTAAATCAACAGTTGGTGTATTGAATCCCCAACCACCCATAAAAAATGGTGCGGCGAACTGACTCCACATACTTCCCGTTGATGGACCTCGTTCAAAGTTATCTATTCCGTTATCAACAGCTTGGATTTCCCAGATAGACTCCATATTGTTTTCACCCTCAATTGACCATATTTCTGCGTAATTGTTAGCGAGCGCATAATTACCATATGCACCAGTCATAATTTCATTCGTCAGATCAAATACCTCTTGCCAATTGTGTCCGTTAGTATTATCTGTACCAATCTGATACATGTAAGAACGAGCTAAGTAAGCTGCTGCTGCACCTTTATTGGCACGACCTATCGTTGTATTTCCTTTGATAGAAAGTAAACTTATGGCATCATTCAAATCTCGATCTATCAATTCATATACTTCACTAATGCTAGCACGACTGAAATTACGTTCACTAATTTGATCGGAACCGACAGGGCTTTCAAATATGGGTACACCTCCAAAAATAGTGACCAGTTGCATGTATGAAAATCCTCTTACAAATTTTGCCTCTCCTTCAAATCTGTCTTTTATATTTTGATTGATAGGAGAATCTGGTATTTTAGATAAGACCACATTAGCTCGATTGATGGCCACCCAATATTTACCCCAAGTGGTACTTATATTGCCATTGTTGCCATTGGTATTAAATTCTTTGAGTCGTTGAATATCAATCTGATCTGCTGCGGTAGATCCTTTTTCGGCATCATCTGTACATATGTCTCCAAATATAAATTCATAAGAATGTCCACTAAATCCAATAGAAGTTGATTCGCCCCAAGCGAGGGCATCATACATTCCATTGACCACTAATTCTGCTGTACCCGCTTCTAAAAATGCACCATCTACGGTCTGAAGTGCTCTTGGGGATTCATCTAAATAGTCTGAACATGCACAAATTGAAACAAATGTAAAAAGGAGTAGGAGTTTATTTATGTGATCTTTCATTTTCCTTCTTTTTTTAATAATCATTAAATTCTTTTATTTATCATTTTGTATCAGTATTAAGTAGTCTGTCAGAATTACTCGTTAGAGTAGAAGAGTAAATAGGCAATTGACTTTAGAAAGGTCATATACCTTTCTGACTTGGTCAGGCGGTGTTTACTGACAAGCTACTTAAAATGTAATGTTTGTTCCCACAATAAAAGTTTTCGCAATAGGATATACACCCCAATCTACACCAGGAGCAAATGGGTCTCCGAATACGGATCCAATCTCTGGATCTAGTCCAGAGTATTTGGTAAATGTGAATACATTATCAGCGGAAGCATATACTCGTACACCACTAAAAGGCAAACGATCTAAAATATTTTGAGGTAGTGTAATACCCAACTGTATATTTCTAACACGCAAGAAAGAACCGTCCTCAATATAGCGATCGCTGTATAAAGAATTATCATTGAGGTTGTCCGTTATGCGTGGTTCATAATTGCTAGAACCCTCTGATGTCCAACGATCTAAACGATTAGATAGCAGATTACTTTCTTGTGGATTTGAGTTTTGTAACCAATAAGAGCGAGCGTTTGAAATCTCGTTACCATAAGAACCTAAAATCGACACACTTAAATCGAATATGCTATAATTTAAATTTAAAAAACCACCAAAGGTAAAGTCGGGAATAGCACTTCCTTGATATGTCAAATCATTTTCATCAATTTTACCGTCATTATTTAAATCGAGATAAATAATATCTCCAGGTTTTGCATTTCTTTGTAACTGCCTAGCTTGTGCTCTTACCAATTCACCTGCATCATTGGTGTAAAAACCATAGACTCGTCCTTGCTCATCTATTTCGATGTCACTAAGCGGGTTTCCACCTGCATCTATCGGTAGACCATTGGCATTTAAAGCAATATGACGATTTACTTGATCTTGATTTTGGAAAATACCAGCAGATTGTAAAGTAAAGAAGGAAGCAAATTCGTAATCAACTAAAGTTCGGGTAGCAGGGTAGCCCATCTTTTGGTTATTTAAACCACCTACGATAAAATCTCCTGAACCCAATTCCGTAATGATATTGTCTATAAATGCTATATTTCCACCAACCGTCATGTTGATTTTACTAAAACTATGTCGGTATTGAGCTGAAATTTCGACTCCTGTGTTTCGCATAGAAGCAGCATTAGAAGCAGAACCGTTTGCCCCTGCAAAACCAGGTGTAGGAATAGAAGCAACAAGTAAATCTTTCGTTTTTTTGTCAAAGTAATCAACTTCAAGAGTTAATTTATCTTCAAATAATCCGAGATTTAAACCGACATTCAGCATTTCTGAAACTTCCCACTTTAAATCATTAGCAGGTAACACATCGGCTGCTAAACCTTGAGAAGGATTATTGTTATCTAGAGCATAGTTCCAATTCGGAGAGAGTAGAGCAAATGTAGAATAATTTCCAATGGGGTTTTGATTACCCACTTGTCCCCATCCTGCACGTAATTTTAAGCGATTAACTATATTATTTTCCGGAAAAAAGTCTTCATTTTGAATATTCCAACCAGCAGAAAATGAAGGAAATGTTCCCCAGCGATTATTTTCAGCAAATTTGCTAGAACCATCTCGACGAACCGTAGCAGTTAATGAATATTTATTATCAAAACTATAATTCAGACGGGTAAAATAGGACAATAATCGGAAACGGCTTTCGTTATCTTGTCCTGTTAAGGAAGACAGTTCTCCTCCCAAACTAATATATCTCAATTCCTCTGGTTCAGGAACATCTTGAATACTTAACCGATTAAATTGATCGGTACGCTGAAAAGATTCTAAACCTACCATTGCACTAAAGCCATGTACTCCCTTATCTAGAGTATAGGTCATATAGTTAGAGTTCTGTAATACGTACAGATTACTTTCTTGTTCTGTTAAGGATGATATAGGAATTGACTCATTTGAAGAGGAAACAGGAAAAAAGTTATTATCTAAATTTCGTCCTTCTACAACTGTTAGAACTGGCGTATAAAAAGAACTAGAAGTTCTTCTTTGATCGAGTGTTAACTGCGTATTAATTTTTAAATTTGGTAAAATCTTAATTTCCCCTCGAATACTTCCAGTATATCTATCCCAGTCATTATCCCCGTATTGAGTTAAAAAGGCGGCTTTGCCAGGATTGCCTAAATCAGTCAAACCAGAACGATTCCAGTTACCTGTAACTTGATCGATAACAGGTGTAACAGGGTCTTTGCTTAAAGCTGTAGCGAGCGGTCCAGAAAAAGGACTCTCATCAAATGCAGAAGCTTGATTTTTAGTATAACGAATTTCACCACCCAAGGTAAGCCATGGTTTAATATCAAAATCTGCCCCAAAATTAAACTGATATCGTTTTGACCAAGTATTTTTAACGATTCCATTTTGATCGTAAAATAAGCCACCAACATTATAATTATAACCTTTACCACTACCTCTTATGGCAACGCTATGATTCATAATGCTAGACCTTTCATTAAATATATAATCCTGCCAATCGGTTCCTAACTCTTCCAATGCTAAGGCATCAAAAACCCAAGACCGCTTAGATGTTTCTACAATAGCATCTAAATTATCTTCTCCATCAGAGACAGCCTCTAAATATAATTCTGCATAGTCTTGTGCATCTAATACATCCAAAAATTTATTAGGTGATTGAAAGCCACCAAAAGAATTTATTTCTATAATGGCTTGCTCCTTACCACTCGATCCATTTTTAGTAGTTATTAAAATTACACCATTTGCACCTCTTGATCCATAAATAGCTGTCGCCGAAGCATCTTTTAACACTTCAATAGACTCGATTTCGCTAGGATTAATATTTGAAATATCGCCTGTTAAAAAACCATCGACTACATATAAAGGGTCACTGTTTTGGAAAGAACCGACTCCCCGAATACGAACACTTGATCCTGTGCCAGGTGCACCAGAATTGGAAGTAATGGTTAAACCTGGTACTTTTCCTTGTAATGTATTGGTCACATCAACAGAGGCCAATTTTTTAATTTCTGCCACATCAACACTAGCAACTGCACCAGTAACATCACTTTTTTTAGTTACTCCATATCCAACGACAACGACCTCGTCTAGTAGTTCACCCGAAGAAAGTTGTATGTCAATTGAATTAGAAACACCAATAGGAATAACTTCGGAGGTGTAACCCGTATAACTGACTTCTATTTGAGTAGCATCTGGAGATACTTCAAGAGTATAAGTACCATCGTAATCTGATACGGTTCCTATTGATGTACCGGAGACAAGAACAGACGCACCGATTAATGGTTCATTTGAATCACTATCTGTAATTACACCACTTATAGTTCGTTGAGCAGACGCCACTTGACTTACTATTAGAAGGAGTATAAACCATCCGAATCGCTTAATGATATAGTTCGTTTTTCGATTCATATAAGTAGATATTTTATTGATAAAATAATTGTTTCTAATTCTTTTTCATAAGCTGAAGCTTGGAAATGATCTCATGCTATTAGATACATTGATCTTTGATGATGATCGATTTCCAAACTTAGGAACATAGCTTATTAAGCAATTTGTATGAAACTAAATGTAGAATTAACACTTGTCTAAACTTGTGTTTGATTCTGTGATAAATGTCTAAATACAAATAATATTTTGTGGGTGGGGTATTGGACAAAAAGCGGGGGTGTTTGTAACATTAGTAAGAAAAGGGTTGCTTTTTATATCATTTTGCAACAAATACACCCTCTAAATGTAACATTTACCACCTTTGTAAATTATCAGTAAGAAATATATTTGTAGAAGATACATCTACAAATGGTGTAGGATATTTTATTCTGAAATGAAGGTGAATACCGCGCTATTAAATTTATACACTTATCTTTTTTTACTGTGAAATATAAATACTCCATTACCATAATTTTTTTAATTCTACTATTTACGGCTTTTGTGTCTACGTCATTTACAAAGCGACATGCAGAACGCTATGATCGGGTCAATACGGTGGATCATTGTGCTACAAAGCAAACAAAAGCTTTATATGAAAATTTAAAGACACAAGCCGACTCAGGCATTCTATTTGGTCATCAAGATGCCTTGTCTTATGGTGTCAAATGGAAAGAATGGCATAAAAAAAAATCAGATGTCCAAGAGGTTTGTGGTAAATATCCTGCTGTATTTGGATGGGATGTTAGCAAACTAGGTACTTCCACACATAATATTGATTCTGTCAATTTCAGGCAAATGAAACGTTGGATCAAGGAAGTATATAAAATGGGTGGGGTGAATACTGTTAGTTGGCATTTAGATAACTTCGTAGATGGAGGTAATGCTTGGGAAGTTGGAGGACGTGTTATTGAGCGTATTTTACCCAATGGCTCACACCACCAACAATATAAAGAAAAGTTAGATTTATTTGCGGAATTTATAGAAGACTTAACAGTTGGATTTATTTTTAAAACAGATATTCCAATCATTTTTAGACCTTTTCATGAACATACTGGTCACTGGTTTTGGTGGGGAAGTCCACACCATAGCACTCCTGAGGAATACAAAGCCCTTTGGCAGTTTACTGTCGAATACCTTAGAGATAAAAAAGGATTACACAACTTATTATATGCTTACTCGCCAGATGTTTTTGAGGATGAAGCGCATTACTTACAATGCTATCCAGGAGATGACTATGTCGATATATTGGGACTAGATGATTATCATGATTTTGGTAGTCATGGTTCTATTGATGATTTGCTGAAACGTCTGAGAATCATTGTAAACTTAGCTAATAAAAAAGGTAAAGTAGCAGCATTAACAGAAACAGGTTTAGATAAAATACCACAAGATGATTGGTGGACAAATACCTTGTTATATCATATCAAAAATGATTCTGTTGCGAATAAAATTGCATGGATTTTAGTTTGGAGAAATGCCCGTTTGGAACATCATTACGCACCATATCCCAATCATCCTAGCGCACCAAACTTTGTCAAGTTCAGTAATGATAGTACTATGATTTTTCAAAACAGACTACCTAACCTATATCATTTAGACTAGTAATTTTTTACAAAAACCAATACTATGCAGCTACACACCATCGATGGAGTTATTATTCTACTATATCTAGTGACAACTGTCATCATTGGATTTTGGATTTCTAAAAAAGCTTCTTCTAGTATTCAAAATTATTTCTTGGGTGGAAATACCATTAAATGGCAATATTTAGGGTTGTCCAATGCATCAGGAATGTTTGATATTAGTGGAACCATGTGGATGGTGATGCTACTGTTTGTTTATGGAGTTAAAAGTGTCTGGATTCCTTGGCTTTGGCCTGTTTTTAATCAGATATTTATGATGATCTTTTTATCCATTTGGCTACGTAGATCGGGTGTAATGACAGGTGCAGAATGGATAAAATTTAGATTTGGTGAAGGGAAAGGAGCTATTTTATCACATATAATAGTAGTGATTTTTGCCATTTTAGTAGTCATTACTTACGTTGCTTTTGGATTTATTGGAATCGGGAAATTTGCAACAGTTTTTTTGCCTTGGCAGCTGTCTAATGATCCGTCCATGAATGAAATATATTATGGGTTATTAATAACAGGATTAACCACTTTCTATGTGGTAAAAGGCGGTATGTATAGTGTTGTTTTTACGGAAGTATTACAATATTTCATAATGACGGTAGCGAGTATTGCCATTGGTATTATTGCTATGAATAAAGTCTCTCCCGAATTACTTGCTCAGTATATTCCCATAGGATGGAGTGATATATCCTTTGGATGGCGACTCGACTTAGACTGGACAGGTATTATGGATGCTGCAAATTCAAAAATAACTAGTGATGGATGGGAACTGTTTAGTATTTTCTTTATGATGATTTTGCTAAAAGGTGTCTTACAAAGTATGGCAGGGCCAGCTCCAAATTATGATATGCAACGTGTTTTATCAACTCGAACACCTAGAGAAGCTGCCAAAATGAGTGGTTTTGTAAATATTGTTCTAATTTTCCCTAGATATATGCTCATAACGGGTTTAACTATTCTTGCTTTAGTGTTTTTTAGTGATGAACTAAATTCAATGGGCGATGCCGTTGACTTTGAACAAATATTACCGTTTGCTATACAAAATTTTGTACCGACTGGATTAGTTGGCCTATTAATAGCAGGATTACTAGCAGCATTTATGTCTTCTTTTGCAGCTTCTGTTAATGCAGCACCTGCTTATATGGTCAACGACATTTACAAGCGATTTATCAATTCCGATGCTTCGGATAAGCAATATGTTTATTTAAGCTATTGGTGTTCTGCGGCTGTTGTTATTATCGGAATTATATTCGGATTGTTTTTGGGTTCAATTAGCAATTTAATTGACTGGCTAGTAGCAGCATTGTATGGAGGTTATACTGCTGCTAATATATTAAAGTGGTATTGGTGGCGCTTCAATGGCTACGGCTATTTTAGTGGAATGCTTGGTGGTATTTTAGCAGCAATGTTACTTCCAAGTTTACTCCCTACATTTACTGCTTTAGAAGCATTTCCAATAAATTTATGTATTTCCTTTATTGGATGTATTTTAGGTAGTTACTTGACACCACCTGATGATGATGAAGTATTGAAGAATTTTTATTTAAAAACACGACCCTGGGGTTTTTGGAAGCCAATTTATGAAAAAGTTAAAGCCGATAATCCTAATGTTATACCCAATCAGAATTTCAAACGAGATATTTTTAATGTCTTTGTCGGAATTATTTGGCAAACCGCTATCACTGCTGCTCCAATTTTTATGGTCATTCAAAACTGGATCAACTTTGGAGTTAGCTTAGTTGTAGTGGTCATTACTACTTGTATTTTGAAAATCAATTGGTATGATAAAATGGAAGATTACCCTATTGATTATTTACCTATAATTAAACAATCAAAATGACGGAAATATTTGATCGAATAGAAAAAGATTTATTAGGAAAAGGATTTAAGTTTGAACGTAAAGATATAAACCGTCCTTGGGGTGCTTTTTGGGTAATTCAAGAAAGTCAAGCTCTTATGTTTGCACAACAATATTTTCCTGAAATTTCCCCAGAAGCTTTACTCAACAAAGGGCGCGTAAGCCCCAAAATATTATTAGTTGCACCGCACAAACGTTTGTCGTGGCAATATCATCATCGACGTTCTGAAATTTGGAAAGTAATTGAAGGAACCGTGGGTGTCAAACAAAGTGATTCAGATGAAGAACAAGATATGAAAACTTGTAGTGTAAACGATATTATTATTCTTAAAAAAGGAGAACGACACCGTTTAGTTGGTTTAGATGACTGGGGTGTCATTGCTGAAATTTGGCAACATACCGATCCTAATCACCTTTCAGATGAAAATGATATTGTTCGGTTGCAGGATGATTTTAAGAGAACCTAAGTAGTCAGTCAAAATTACCCCCGACTAAAGTACGGGGTTAAAACTTGTGCAAAAA
>JAHDFQ010000047.1:0-3268 GCA_020628085.1 Saprospiraceae bacterium | reverse complement strand
GGCAGGTGGGTTATACTGCCGAACTACTTAATTGGCTAGTCAAAATTAATTGTTTACCATCCGCAGAAGGAAAAGGATCCACTACTATAAATAGAACAAACTATTGATTTTAAGAAGATTATAGATTTCAGCTAACTGTTCTTGTTGACTTTTATTAATAAGTTCTTAGTATAAAATACACATCTAGTATAAAACATTAAACCATATTTATGTCCAATTTTAAAGATAAACTTTCTAAAATATTAGAAACGCATCAACAACTTATAAGTCGTAGTAATGAACCACAGTTAAATGATAATGGAGTATATACTCGTTGGCAGAACCCTATTTTAACAGCTGCACATACCCCTATATTTTGGAGGTATGATTTGGATCAAATTACCAATCCACATTTGATGGAACGGCAGGGTATAAATGCAACTTTTAATGCTGGTGCTATCTACTGGAAAAATAAATATATTTTAGCTGTGCGAGTGGAAGGAGATGATCGAAAGTCTTTTTTTGCAATTGCCGAAAGTCCTAATGGAATAGATAATTTTCAATTTTGGGATTATCCCATTTTATTACCTGAAACAGATCGACCTGATACAAATGTATATGATATGCGATTGACTCAACACGAAGATGGTTGGATTTATGGTCTATTTTGTACAGAACGTAAAGACAAAACACAGCCAAATAATGTTTCTGCTGCAGAAGCTCAATGTGGAATAGCACGCACTAAAGATTTAATCAACTGGGAACGATTACCTGATTTAATCACTTATTCTGGTCAGCAGCGTAATGTTGTATTACATCCTGAATTTATTGATGGAAAATATGGGTTATATACTCGTCCTCAAGATGGATTTATTAGCGTAGGTAGTGGCGGTGGTATTGGCTGGGGTCTGACCGATAGTATGGAAAATGCGGAAGTAAAAGAAGAATTAATTATTGATAATAAAATATACCATACTATTAAAGAAATTAAAAATGGTCAAGGTCCTCCGCCTATTAAGACTCCTTTGGGATGGTTGCATTTAGCACATGGTGTCAGGAATACCGCCGCAGGTTTACGTTACGTTTTATATCTATTTATGACAGAATTGAAACGTCCATGGGTGGTATCATACCTTCCTGCGGGGCATTTTATAGCACCTAAAGGACCAGAAAGAGTGGGTGATGTTTCTAATGTTGCTTTTAGTAATGGTTGGATTATCAATGAGAAAAAAGAAGTTTACATTTATTACGCTTCTTCTGACACTCGGATGCATGTAGCCACTTCTACTATAGACCAATTGCTAGATTATGTAGTGAACACCCCACCTGATGGGTTACGTTCCGCAAAAAGCGTAGAAAGCAGAAATCAGCTTATTCATAAAAATTTAGAATTAATTCAAAAAAAGGCAATTTGATGAAAACTCAGTATCCAAACAACACATCTATTAGTTCAAAAATTAATGTTTTTTTTGCTGAGATGGAATTAGAATTAACAGCAATCCTTAGTTGGTGGGAATCCAATATGAAAGATATTCAAAATGGAGGCTTTTATGGAAAAATGGATGGTCATGGTAAAATTTTTCCAACAGCAGATAAAGGTGTTATACAACATACTAGATTACTTTGGACATTTTCCGCAGCAGCAATACAAACAGGTAATGAAGCGTATAAAAAAATAGCTGAGCAAACGTTTCGGTATATTATATCGAATTTTATTGACGATGTATATGGTGGTGTCTATTGGAGTATATCTGCAACAAGTAAAGTTAAAGTAACAAAAAAACAGATTTATGCACAAGCATTTGCTATCTATGCATTTAGCGAATACTATCGTCTTACAAAAGATGTTGAAGCACTGCAATATGCAGATGAGATTTTTTTCTTGATAGAAAAATATAGTTTTGATACCGAAAAAGGGGGCTATTTGGAAGCATTTAGTAAAGATTGGCAGCTATTAGATGATCTGCGGTTAAGCGACAAAGACATCAATGAAGCCAAAACTATGAATACACATTTACATATTCTAGAAGCATATACAAATTTATATAGAGCTCAAAAGACAGAAATAGTAAAAAAGGCTTTATCTCGACTCATACAATGCTTTCTTGACCAGTTTATCAATCCATTTACACACCATTTGCATTTATTTTTTAATGAAGATTGGCACTTAAAATCATCCGCTATTTCCTACGGGCATGATATTGAATGTAGTTGGTTATTATATGAAGCAGTGGTCGTATTAGGAGATGAAACGTTGATGGATCAAGTGCATGATGTAACCATAGAAATGGCTAACGCTACCTTGCATGGTGGTGTTAAAAAAGATCATAGCTTAATTTATGAAAAAGATGGGATGCATACAGATCATACACGACATTGGTGGCCACAAGCAGAAGCTGTTATAGGATTTTGGAATGCTTGGAAGTTATCTGGCGATTTCAAATACCAAGAAGCGAGTCTAAATTGTTGGGAATTTATAAAGTCACATATTCTAAATAAAGAAGTAGGCGAATGGCATTGGAGTGTAAATGAACAGTATATACCTGATTATTCTCAAGATGTAGCTGGTTCGTGGAAATCACCTTATCATAATGGACGAATGTGTTTAGAAATTATGAATAGAAGATGTCAATAGACATATAATTTTAAATAGTCGTAATGCCAAACCACTAATCAGTAGTTAAAAATATAATGCCTAATAATGGTTCGGCAAGCACAAATAAAGGTAAATCAGTTTGTTCAAAGGGATGATCTCCACTATTCAAAGAAAATATCAATTGTCAAATCATTATCCACTAATTCCTGACTATATGGATTGGAGTGCACGCCATGTGTCGTGATAAGCGTTAAGAAAAGCTGTTTTTTAGTCTTGGTAACTTCTTGAAAAGTCATCATTTTTCGACGGAGCTGCTCAGCATATGACTTGTTGATACTAAAATCTGTTTGGTGGAATTTCATCTCGCATAGATTAATCACTTGATCGTTGCGATCAATGAGTAGATCAATCTGAATACCTGACAAATAATCTGTACTTTGAAAAATAAAGCTAGAGACTTCAGAATAAATACCACTTATTTCTAAGGCTTTTTTGATACAGTTAATATGTTTTAGGTACAGGCTTTCAAATGCAAAACCACTCCAGCTTTTAAAGATGGCATTTTGGCTCAATATTTTCCAAACACCCTTTACATTGCGCTTGTTTTGTTCTATAAAATTGAGGTAAAAAAGTGAATATTCATCGGTGAGTCGATAGAGTTTATTTTTTTTCTTTTTTCCGAATGGATAATAC
>JAHDFQ010000271.1 GCA_020628085.1 Saprospiraceae bacterium | reverse complement strand
ATGAAATTTATAAAAATACAATCCACTGCCGTTCCTCTTCCTATAGAAAATGTGGATACCGATCAAATTATTCCAGCTCGTTTTTTAAAGGCAACAACACGAGCAGGTTTTGGAGATAATTTATTTAGAGATTGGCGTTTTGATAAGCAAAATAATCCAGTGGAAGGATTTGTATTGAATAATGATAGATACAAAGGACAAATTTTGGTAGCTGGAAGAAATTTTGGTTGTGGATCAAGTCGAGAACACGCAGCGTGGGCCATTGGAGATTATGGTTTTAAAGTTGTGATTTCTAGCTTTTTTGCAGATATATTCAAAGGCAACGCACTCAATAATCATATTCTACCTTTACAGGTAGAAGAGTCTCTATTACAAGATATTTTGAAAGCAATTTTTGATGATCCAACAACTGAAATTCAGGTCGATTTAGAAGCGCAAACCATTGAAATTCCATCTATTCAACAATCAGCAACATTCGATATCAATCCATACAAAAAAATGTGTTTGTTGAACGGATACGATGATATAGATTATATTTTAAGTAAAGCAGATAAAGTAAAAGTGTTTGAGCAAAATAGAGCGGACGCTTTTTTCTTATCAAATTAAGTATCGCTCAACTAAGTAGTTTGTCAGTAAAATTAGTGTAAAGCAAATCTTCTAAATCCGCCAAAAAATCGTTCATAATTCTCTTAAAATCAATTATTTACTCTTTTTATGACGGATGATTTTTTTACACAAGTAATTTTGACTGACTACTTAATTATAAATTATTAAATAATTGTAACACAGGCTTTAGCCTGTTCATCAGTAATATGAATAAAAAAATAACAGTTTTAGCGGGTGATGGTATCGGAAGAGAAGTAACACAATGGGGTGTGAAAACCCTAGAATTAGTTGGTGAATTATTCAATCATCAATTTACATTTCAAGATGCGTTGATTGGACATGCTGCAATCGAAGCTACTGGAAATCCTTTACCTGATGCGTCCATATCCGCTTGTAAAGCATCGGATGCCATTTTGTTGGGTGCAGTTGGAATGCCAATGTATGATAATGATCCGTCTTTAAAAATTCGACCAGAACAAGGTTTGTTGAAACTCAGAAAGTCACTGGGTTTATATACCAATATTCGTCCGATTATCATTTTTAAAGAATTACAAGGAGCGTCGAGTTTGAAGTCAGAAGTGTTGGATGACGTAGATATTTTATTTTACAGAGAGTTAACGGGTGGTATCTATTTTGGTGCACCAAGACACCGAACCGACGACGGCAGTAAAGCTATTGATACAATGGTATATACCAAAATGGAGGTGGAGCGAATAGCTCGAAAAGCATTTGAAGCAGCTATGACCCGTCGTAAAATATTGCATTCTGTCGATAAAGCAAACGTATTAGAATCCTCTCGTTTATGGCGTGAGGTGATTCAAGAAATGAGTACCGAATATCCAGAAGTACGAGTCCATCATATGTTTATTGACAATGCAGCCATGCAATTGATTTTAAATCCCCGACAATTTGATGTGGTCGTAACAGGAAATATGTTTGGTGATATTTTAACCGATGAGGCCTCACAAATTGCAGGTTCTTTAGGGATGTTACCCTCTGCGTCTGTTGGTGATGAAGTAGGGTTATATGAACCGATTCATGGTTCTGCCCCAGATATTATGGGTCAAAATAAAGCCAATCCATTAGCAACAATATTATCAATTGCATTAATGTTGGATTCTGAATTTGGACTTAAAGAAGAAAGTAAAGTCATTATTGATGCGGTTGATTTGAGTTTAAAACTCGGTTACCGAACAGGCGATATTGCAGATGAAACAACACCTGCCGATAAAATTTTGGGAACAAAAGAAATGGGCGATCAGATTCTATCAAGTATGAGAGCGATCTGTACACCAAAGTATGCCTAATTAAATATACATAAAAACTACTACTTCAAACTATACATATTATGAGTGATAAAATATTTATTTTCGATACGACGCTAAGAGATGGTGAACAAGTACCTGGCTGTCAATTGTCTACACCTGAAAAAGTGACGATTGCAAAGGAATTGGAATTGTTAGGCGTAGATGTTATAGAAGCAGGTTTTCCAGTGTCCAGTCCTGGTGATTTTCAGTCGGTTATGGAAATCAGTCGAGCAGTAACCAATCCGATTGTGTGTGGTTTGACACGTGCAGTAGAAAACGATATCAAGGTGGCTGCGGAAGCTCTGAAATATGCTAAACGACCTCGTATTCATACGGGTATTGGAGCGTCTGATTATCACATAAAATATAAATTTAATAGTACGAGAGATCATGTGATTGAACGAGGTGTTCGTGCTGTAAAATATGCTAAATCGTTTGTAGAGGACGTAGAGTTTTATTGCGAAGATGCTGGACGTGCCGATAATGAGTTTTTAGCGAGAATGGTGGAAGCGGTTATCAAAGCAGGTGCAACAGTGGTCAATATTCCCGATACAACGGGTTATTGTTTACCAATAGATTACGGTGCGAAAATCAAATATTTGTACGACCACGTTTCCAATATTGATAAAGCGATCATTTCATGTCATTGCCACAATGATCTTGGAATGGCAACGGCCAATACTCTAGCTGGTATACAAAACGGTGCACGCCAAGTAGAAGTCACGATCAACGGAATTGGTGAGCGAGCAGGTAATACTTCCTTGGAAGAAATCGCCATGATTTTGCAAACGCATAAAGAATTGCCTTATTTCTCAAATATCGAGAGCCGTCGTTTGACGCAAATGAGTACGATGGTTTCTAAAATGATGCGAATGCCCGTCCAGCCTAACAAAGCGATTATTGGGCGAAATGCCTTTGCACATTCTTCAGGTATTCACCAAGATGGTGTCATTAAAAATCGGGATACGTACGAAATTATCGCTCCAGAGGATGTAGGATTGGTAGATAATTCGATTGTGTTAACAGCTCGAAGTGGAAAAGCTGCCCTTAAATTTCATTTAGAACGATTGGGATATAAAGACTTGACTAAAGAAGAAATGATTCCGATTTATGATGCGTTTTTAGAAATGGCAGATGAGAAAAAAGACTTAAACGATGATGATTTGATTCGTTTGATGCATGGAGAAGTTATGGAACAAGCTATTTCTGCGGAGTTTGTTCAAGTTCTTTGTGGTGATGCTGTAAAACCTGTCGCAACGATTGACCTAAAAATCAATGGAGAGTTATTCCGAAGCGCTGCTAACGGATCAGGTCCAGTGAATGCTGCATATCGAGCAATAGATAAGTTGATTGGCGAAAAGCTAGAAGTAGATGAATATTTAGTACAATCTATGAATGGAAGTCGTGATACGGGAAAGGTACATGTGCGTATTAATAAGGATGGAAAGCACTATCAAGGATTTGGTTTTCATAAGGATATTGTTGTGGCTTCGGTGGATGCGTACATTAATGCTATCAATAAATTACCTATTGCTTTTTTGAAAAACATTAACGAAAATAAACCAATGCACTACTTTAAAGTAGGACAATAAAACGATCTAGAGTTA
>JAHDFQ010000270.1 GCA_020628085.1 Saprospiraceae bacterium | reverse complement strand
TTACTAATTTATAATATTTAAAACAAAGAATGGCTTATTTTCGATTGAACAAGGAGAAATAAAGTTAAATACTTCTGTTTTCCAGAAGAGTATTCATAAAACTTGCCTTTTCACCATTAATTACACCGATTACTTTCCCATTAAAAGACTCCCCAATAAATGGCGTATTGTTAGACTTGGAATGTATATCCGATTTTTCAAACGTCCATTCTTTTGTTGTATCGAATATCGTCAAATTCGCTTTTTCACCTTCGTTTATACTTGGAACTTTTATATTAAAAACGTCTCTACTTTGATATCCAAACATAAGTACCAATTCGTCAATAGAGAAGACATCTGATAAATAGGTGTTACAAGCCGCAAAAACAGTTTCCAGTCCAATTGCACCAAACTCCGCATAATTAAATTCCAATGCTTTACTTTCTTGATCCCAAGGCATATGATTCGATGTTATGGCATCAACTGTCCCATCTTTCAAACCAGCAATAAGCGCATTTCGGTCATTTTCAGCACGCAAAGGAGGCATCACTTTATAATTGGAATCAAATCCTTGTACCTCACTATCGTCTAAAATCAAATTCATAAACGGAACGGAACAAGTCACATTTAGGCCTTCTGTTTTGGCTTTTCGGATAATATCCACCGATCCTGCCGTAGAAATATTGGATATGTGTAAACGGGATTGAGTGTATCGCAGTAGATCAATATCTCGTCTCACCATCATTTCCTCAGCAACGGCGGGCAAACCTTTTGTTCCCATTAAAGTACTCCAGTACCCTTCGTGCATTTGACCTCCTTTTGAAATGGACAAATCATTAGGTTGATTCATCACAATTCCATCAAAAGCTTTCACATATTGTAATGCTCGTAGCATTAATCCAGCGTGTTGAATAGGATGTGTTCCGTCAGAAAAAGCGATGGCTCCCGCTTTTTTCATATCCATCATTTCAGAAATTTCCTTTCCTGCTGTTTGCTTTGTGATAGCCCCAATAGGATAAAATTGAACGGGTATATGTTGAGTATTCTGTTGGACAAACTGAACGCCTGATTTAGAATCTACAACGGGCAACGTGTTTGGAAGGCTAGCGATAGCAGAAAAGCCACCTGCATTAGCGGCTTTAGCTACATGTTCCATATTTTCTCGGTGTTCAAGTCCTGGCTCTCCTATTTGCACCCCTATATCCATCCATCCAATAGACACATGTAAATCATTACCTTCTATGGTTTTATGAGAAGGTTGTTTCACTATTTCTGTTGCGATTTTCGTAATAATACCATCCGAAATTTCTATACAGACTTGTTGCCCATTTAAGGGATTATCTGGTTCGATAAGGGTAATATCTTTGAGGAGTAGGTTCATGTTAGGTTTTGTTTTTTGGTAATTGGTTATTGGTTGATTTGTTATTAGTCTAAGTTTTGGTAGTTTTTGATTTCATCAATAAACGATCAAATCCAATCACTAATAACCAATTGACTAATCAACCAAGAACTATACTTTCCAAAAACGAATTAATAATGCTTCGATAAATAGAAATATCAAGGCAAATATAATAAACCATCTCCAAAGTACCACACCTCGGCTGCGTTCTCCGATAAGTTGAGTGAAATTGGCATTTTCAGTGGCACTCACAAGGCTCATTTTTGCACCTTTTTGGGTACTTATGTCATCTTCACTTAGATATTTCAATAAGGATTCTTTGCGATCATAGTTAAAGGCAAATTTATCTAATATTTCATTTTCATTTAAAAATAAATTATAAAAACCTGCTTCTGAAATTTGGTTATTGATCCCTAAAAGAGCTTTTGACCCTACCAGTTTTTGTTCTGGAATAAATTCTTCTTGCTGACCTTTTAACTTATATACCAATTCACCATCCGTTACTTTACTAGGTGTTTCTATGATCTCGTCTTGCCCAATCACATAAGCAATTGCCCGATCTTTGGAAGAAGATATTGCCATTTTATATAACATTGGAATAAACACCTCTCCGCTACGCACTAAATTGTTATAGCGGTCATCCAAAGGTGCGGCACATAAAAATAGATTTCCTTGTCCCGTTTTATATTTCCCTAAAAAAGAACTACCATCACGGTAAGTCATCAACCGTTCTTCGGCACGACTGGCAAAAGTAGATATTTTATAATTAGCTTGTGTAACGGGTAATTTTAGATTTGAATTTTTATTTTCAAATACATCTTTGAATGTAAATTCTTCGGTGTTGATATTGGAAACCATGCGTTCTTGTTGCTCAAAAGCCACCAATTCATTGGCTGGAAATGTCGATAAAAAGCTCTTGTATGCATCAATATTGGCATTAGCAGAAGGAAAAACCAACAAGTTCCCTCCCTCAAAAGCATATTGATTCAACTCGGATGCCAAACCCGAAGTTGGTGCAGCAATCCCGTTTAAAATAATGAGTTGATAATCTGGAAATTTAGAATATTCTATGTTCCGATTATTTTGATTGGTGTGTTTGAAATAACTAATTCCGTTTAATGCAGCTTCCAAAAATGGACTTGGATTCGCTTCATTAATGACCAACACATTGATTTCATCTGCTACATTAAACGTCACAAAATAATTATCATCAAACTGAACGGGATAATCAGTTATGGTCAACTTGGCTTCATGCCAACCCGTTTTTAAAATGGTTACATTGACCGTATCTGTCACCGTTGCACCTGCGGGTATAGACATCGTACCAACAGGTTTTTCTTGTCCATCCATAATGAAGGACAACCGTACATTATCGGCATCCTCAGTACTGTAATTTTTAAGCTGTACGACTAAAGGATTGGTTTGATTGATGGTCTGAACGGGTGAGTCGAACCAAGCAGAATCTATAGCAATATTTCGTTCTTGAACAGATTGTAGTGGCAATAAATTGATTTCTAGTGTGGTATCCTGATAATTTTCAAAATCACTAATATTTTCTTGGAAATCAGAAATAACATAAGCGGTTTGATTATCTTCTGTACCAGAGTTTAAAGCCTGATTTTGGCGAGATAAAACCTGCGAAATGGCTCGAACCGATGGTGTAATTTGAACTTCATCTATCAAACTCAGCGCATCTTCTTTACTGACTAAACGTTGGTGTCGACCCTCAAAATCATTGGTTAAAATTTGGAAGCGATCTTCTACTGAATACGCATTTATAATTTCTCGACCTCGTTGTTTCGCTTTTTCCAGTAATGGCACATCTTGACTCAACGCACTCATACTAAAAGAGTTATCAATAAACACGCTGACTGCTTTTTCACCTTTTTTGACCTCTGTATCTTGTGGAAAAAACGGTTGCGCAAACGCAAATACCAAACAAGCAATCGCCAAACAACGCATCAACAAAACTAATAGGTTTCGTAGGCGTCTTCTAGCACTGGTTTCTTCTTTGACTTCTTTCAAAAACTTTACATTCGTAAAATAGACTTTTTTAAATCGTCGAAAGTAGAATAAGTGTATAATAATCGGTATCGCCAAAGCAAATAAGGCGTACAAAAAATTGGGAAATAAAAATTGCATATATA
>JAHDFQ010000269.1 GCA_020628085.1 Saprospiraceae bacterium | reverse complement strand
GAGTTCCAAATACCAATTCATGCCTTGCTGATCGAGGTTGGTGGTCGGTTCATCTAGCAGTAGGACGGGCGTATCGGAGCAGATGGCTAGAACCAATTTTAGGCGTTGCTTCATGCCCGAAGAGAAATAACGGATTTGCTTGTCTCTCGATTTTTGAAAACCTAATAATTCAATAATACTAGAAAGAGTAATGCTGGGTTGAAAAGATTTGAATTTTTGATGAAAATCGATGGCTTCGATAAGAGTCAATTCCTCAATGAGGTCAATATACGGCCCTGTATAACTGACTTTCTTATAAATGGAATCCAGTTCTAGGCTTTTATCGTTTTCCGAAAATAGAACTTTCCCTTTTGTAGGGGTGAGGTGACCAGAAAGGGTGCGCAAAAGGGTAGATTTTCCAGAACCATTTGGTCCTAAAATCGCATAGGCTCTTCCTGACGTAAAATGATGATTAATTTTTCTGAAAATCCATTCTCTACGATAACGTTTAGAAACGGATTGAAGCTGAATATCCACTTATTTCTGTTGATTCGTTTGTTGAAAACCACGCATAATACCACGATCAGCATTTCTGATAAATTCTAAAATAGCTTCTCGTTCGGGAGAAATATCAATAGTTGTTTCGACTATTTCTAGTGAGTTGCCAAGGTTATTTCCTTTTACAAAAAGAATTCGATAAATATCCTGAATCGCCTTGATCGCCTCGTCTTTAAAACCTCGACGATGCAATCCTACAGAATTAACACCAACATACGAAAGTGGTTCACGAGCAGCTTTTACATAAGGAGGAACACTTTTACGAACCAATGAACCACCTGCAATAAAACTGTGTGCGCCGATTTTGACAAATTGTTGAACCGCCACCAATCCTTCCAAAATAGCATGATCTTGAATAACTACATGACCTGCTAAGTTGGTATTGTTCGCTAAAATGACCTGATTTCCAATCTGACAATCATGCGCTACATGTACATAAGCCATCAGCAAGCAACGATTTCCAACAGTTGTTTTCCAAGCATCTTTAGTTGCTCGGTTAACGGTGACATATTCACGAATAGTGGTATTACTTCCTATTTCAACGGTAGTATATTCGCCTTCATATTTCAAGTCTTGAGGCAAGCCTCCTAGTACTGCTCCTGGATAGATTTTACAACGATCTCCAATTCGAGTACCTCTTAAAATGGTTACATTTGGCCCGATCCAACAATCTTCACCAATAATAACGTCTTTATCTATAAAAGTAAATGAACCGATACTGGTATCCCGTCCGATAGTAGCTTCTGGATGGATATCTACTAGATTGTTTCTTTTCGTGTGGTTTACATTCATACTGTTGATCGTCTGACTATTTGTGCGGTCAGGTCAGCTTCTGAGACAATTCGATTACCGACATAGGCTGTACCTAACATTTGAACGATACCTCTCCTGATTGGAGCTTTTAGTTCTAGTTTGAAAATAAGGGTATCGCCCGGTGTAACTTTATATTTAAACTTTGCATTATCAATTTTCAAAAAATAGGTATCCCAATTTGATGGATCAGGCACGGTTGAAAGCGCTAAGATCCCTCCAGTTTGTGCCATGGCCTCTATTTGTAAGACACCAGGGAAAACAGGATTGTTCGGAAAATGTCCTTGAAAAAAGTTTTCATTAAAGGTAACGTTCTTAACACCCACAACGTGGCTTTCACTTAGCTCAATAACTTTATCAACTAGTAAAAAAGGGTAACGATGTGGTAACATAGACGCAATTTGCATCGTGTCATATAAAGGTTCAATAGTCGGGTCATAGGTTGGTTTACCTCTCAATTTTTTGTCTAATTGGAGTTTTGCCTTTAACTTTTTAGCCAACTCAATGTTTGCTGTATGACCAGGTTTATTGGCAATAACTTTTCCTTGAATTCGTGCGCCCACCAGTGCTAAATCACCAATGACATCTAATAATTTATGCCTAGCTGGTTCATTTGCAAAGTTTAACTCAACGGTATTTAAAATACCTTTTTCAGAAACTTCAATATTGTCTCTACCTAACTTTTTAGCTAATTCGGTACATCGTTTTGCATCCATTTTTTCATTGGCAATGACAATTGCATTATCTAAGCTGCCACCTTTAATGAGGTTTTGATCCAAAAGATGTTCCAACTCATGTATAAATACAAAAGTCTTGCACGAGGCAATTTCCTTTGAATAATCCTTTAGGTCATTCAACGTCGCATATTGATGTCCAAGTACTTCGGAATCAAAGTTAATTAGCGTATAAACGGCAAAATGGTCATTTGGTAAGATCGTCAACTCAGCACCTGTGGCTTCGTCCTTATAATTTATAGGTTCTGTAATTTTCAGAATCGTTGCTTCTTCCTTTTGTTCCTCAATACCAGCTTTCAGAAAAGCATCCACAAAAGGTTGTGCGCTACCATCCAAGATCGGAACTTCTTCAGCATTAATTTCTAACAATGCATTATCAATACCGCAACCAACTAAGGCAGATAAAACATGTTCAACCGTGGAAACCCTAGCTTCGCCTACCTTTAAAGTCGTACAACGATTGGTAGAATTGACTTTGTTGACATCGGCAGGAATCGTAATGGGTTTTTCTAAGTCTACCCGACGAAATTTAAAACCGTGGTTACAATCGGCAGGGTGTATCGTAAGGGTCGATGAAACACCTGTGTGTAGACCTACGCCTTCAAACGTGACCGTTTTCTTTAATGTACATTGTCTCATATTAGTTGGTATTTTCGTTTTAGGTATTTTCGTTAACTAATTCATAGATAACATTTTTTAACCTATTTCCTATGTAAAAACCTGCTTGGCTTTCCAGCTTTTCCACCAATGGTTTTACTTTTTTTATAATATTTTGATTTTTGGCTTCTATTAGGCATCCTAATAATCCAATTGTTTTTAAGCCTAATTTCTTCGCTTTATTTGTGCCTATTCTTTCATCAATTATTAATAAATCGGCTTTCAATTCCTGACCAATCACTATTGCCTGTGCCTCACCTTTATCAAGTTCTTTCTCTAATTCTTCAACTAAAGTTATATCGATTGGGTTGATGATTTGAATCCAATCGGCATGCTCGTAAACAGCTATGTCAAATCCAAAATTTATTAATTCGAGAACTTCTTTGTCAACGTGTGGAGGTATAACAATTTGACCAAATAGCTTTTGAAGTATTTCTAATTTCTCTATTTGTATTAAATTACTTATTGGAGATGTATCACTTATGATTACCATTCCTAGAGTTTGAGTTGTTTTAGTGTTTCAAGATCATTCATTAATTCTTCTTCACCATAATGAATAGAAATGGATCTATTGGCTAATTCTTTTTGGAACTGTGATTGGTGAAGCCTCGCCATTCTACTCGCTTGTCCTAAAGTTAACCGTTCTTTTATAAACATAGCAATAGCTAATTCTAATAGCAATTCTTCTTCAGCTAAACCCATTTTTTTTACAATATCATCAGCTATTTTTATTATCATTTCCTTTTTTTAATGAATTTAAGATAAATTAAATTTCAAATCCACTTTTGAGAT
>JAHDFQ010000046.1 GCA_020628085.1 Saprospiraceae bacterium | reverse complement strand
TCATATTCAAATCTGAACTCTTCCGAAATATCCTTACGGTAATACACCAAACCTAAGCCTTTGGCATAAACCTCCAAACCGCTGTACTGTGGTTCAGCGTAGCCGTCATTAGCTCTAAAATTCTCTATCAATTCCTTCAATTCTATCTGAATAGCAGGATATGTTTTGCCTTGATAAATATAAGTTGTATCACCTATATAGCGTCGATTACGGATCAATGTCGTGTGGCTACCTTCCTCATACGGATCATTCCATTTCACTTTATACAAAAAAATACCGCTCGGATCACTGACCTTAAAAGGATAAGCGTTATTTGCTTGCACCTCCACGGATATTTTCATTTGCTTACCCAGAGTATCCGTCGCATACAAATACATGTCTTGTAGTAACATTCCATTTTCTACTTTTTCTTCCCGAACCAACTGTCGTACATTCAATTCAGCATCATAATAATTACCTACAAAGTGCGTCTGACCATCCTGTTTTACTGTTATATAATACCAATAATCATGACCAATAGAATCCTGCCCAACAGGACGATACTCATACACCAATCCATCTTCTAAATCATCCACAGGAAAATAATACGCTTCGATATCTTTTCGATTATCATTATTACAAGCAATAAAACAACTCACCAATATTAAAGAACTTACGACTTTCGTCAAAAAGGAAATGATTTTCATAACAAATCGGAAATTATAACAGTTATATTTAAACGTTCTATGCCATAATGACACTAAAGTACTACTATTCTCAAATGGTATAGAATCTGATAGTAATAATGTATTCTAGCAAATAAAGTTTTGTGAAATTAGTATAGCCCTGCACGACGGCAGGCAGGCTTTAGGCTGCACATTAATCAAAAGCGACATTGACAGGTTAAAGCCTATCATACATTGTTAAAGACGATACACATATTTGCATAATATTTGATATTTTTCAAACCATAAGATCACTATATTTATCGTATCTTTACACCGCTTTTGAAGGCATTATAAATAAGAATCTTTAATCATATCCGAAAAAACGGAATCCCGAAGAAATATTTTTATAAAAATTGCTAGAAGCACTCAATCAGATAAAAACGTACAGATTACCTGTACTCCCAATAAAAAAGAATTATGTTAAATTTTATTACGAAGTCCGTAAAGAAAATATTCGGCACCAAACAAGATAAAGATGTTGCCACTTATATGCCCTATGTCCATCAAATCAATGAGATATATGAGACATATAGTTCTTTATCTAATGACGAACTCCGAAACAAAACCCTCGATTTTCGTCAACGTATCAAAGAACATTTAGCTGGAATTGATACGGATATCGAGCAACTAAAAGCTGCAACGCTGAAAGAGTCAAATATCCAACAAAAAGAAGAAATGTTCCGAGAGTTGGATGAAATGAAAAAGACTCGTAATAAACATCTCGAAGACATTCTAAAAGAAATCCTTCCAGAAGCCTTTGCTGTGGTCAAGGAAACGGCGCGTCGTTTTAGTACAAACGAAACATTAGAAGTTACCGCCACACAACATGATCGTGATTTATCCGTCAGAAAGTCAAATGTGACCATTGAAGGAGACAAAGCTATTTGGGCAAACTCTTGGATGGCTGCTGGCGCAGAAATCACTTGGAACATGATCCACTATGACGTACAGTTGATTGGTGGAATGGTACTGCACGATGGTAAAATTGCCGAAATGCAAACAGGTGAAGGTAAAACATTAGTGGCAACACTACCTGCTTACCTTAACGGTGTATCGGGTGAAGGTGTCCACGTTATTACCGTGAATGACTACTTAGCACGTCGAGATAGTGAATGGATTGGGCCAATCTTCGAGTTCTTATTTTTGACTATTGATTGTATTGATAAATATCGTCCACATTCAGAAGACCGCCGAAAAGCATACAATTGTGATATTACTTATGGAACAAATAACGAATTTGGTTTCGATTATTTGAGAGATAATATGGTGCGCTCCAAAGACGAACAAGTACAACGCAATCACCACTACACGATGATTGATGAGGTCGATTCGGTCTTAATTGATGATGCTAGAACACCATTGATTATCTCTGGACCTGTTCCAAAGGGTAGTGAAGAACAAGAATACGAAGCTTTAAAACCTTATGTAGAACACCTCATTGCAGAACAACGCAAATTGGCTACTAAGTACCTAGCAGAAGCCAAAAAACTATTTAAAGATGGCATCACAGGACATGAAGAAGGTGAAGCAGGAATCGCCTTATTACGTGCGCATCGAGCGTTACCTAAATATCGTCCGTTAATTAAGTTTTTGAGTGAAGATGGTGTAAAAGTCTGTTTACAAAAAGCGGAGAACTTCTATATGCAAGAGCAGTCTAAGCACATGCACATTGCTGATGAACCCTTATTATTTACCATTGATGAAAAAAATAGAAATGTAGAATTGACCGAACGAGGATCAGAATTCCTGTCCAAGGGTCAATCCGATGCAAATTTCTTCATTATGCCTGATTTGGCTACGGATGTCCAAGCTATTGAGGAAAATAATGCATTAAGCGCAGAAGAAAAAGCGGAACAACGACAAGCTCTAGCACAAGATTTTTCTACAAAATCGAAGCGTTTACACTCTATGAGTCAGTTGTTAAAAGCCTATACGCTCTTTGAGAAAAACGATGAATATGTTGTGATCGACGGAAAAGTAAAAATCGTTGATGAACAGACAGGTCGTATGATGGAAGGTCGCCGTTATTCCGACGGTTTACACCAAGCTTTAGAAGCAAAAGAAAATGTAGAGATTGGCGATATTACCCAAACGTATGCAACGGTTACTTTACAGAATTATTTCCGTATGTATCACAAAATGGCGGGTATGACGGGTACTGCCGAAACGGAAGCAGGTGAGTTTTGGGAAATCTATAAGCTTGACGTTGTTGTTATTCCAACCAACCGTCCAATTGTCCGTGACGATCGAGAAGATTTGGTATATAAAACCAATCGAGAAAAATACAACGCTGTTATTGAAGAAGTCGAGAAATTGAGTAATGCAGGACGCCCCATTTTAGTAGGTACAACTTCGGTTGATATTTCTGAGAAATTGAGCCGAATGCTTCAAATGAAAGGTGTGCCACACAATGTCTTGAATGCAAAACAGCACCAACGAGAAGCAGATATTGTAGCGCAAGCAGGTCAGGCAGGACAAGTGACGATTGCGACCAATATGGCAGGTCGTGGTACAGATATTAAATTATCAGACGAGGTGAAAAAGGCAGGTGGTCTGGCGATTATCGGTACAGAACGCCACGATTCTCGTCGAGTTGATCGTCAGTTGCGTGGTCGTGCAGGTCGTCAGGGAGATGTCGGTTCATCTCAATTTTATGTGTCATTAGAAGACAATTTGATGCGTCTATTCCAATCGGAGCGAATTGCAAAGATGATGGATAAAATGGGGCATCAAGAAGGTGAGGTCATTCAACATTCCATGGTCACCAAGTCCATTGAAAAAGCACAGAAAAAAGTAGAGGAAAATAACTTCGGTATTCGTAAACGATTATTGGAGTATGATGATGTGATGAATATTCAGCGTGAAGCGATCTATGGAAAGCGTGATAATGCCCTTTCGGGCGAACGTTTAGCGGTGGATTTGAGTAATATGTTTGGATCATTGGCGGATAATTTGGTGGCAATTCACAAACGAAATGGAACATTCCAATCATTCCGAAATGATTCGATGCGTATTTTAGGTATTGATCCACAAATGGATGAAGTCGATTTTGTAGAAGGCAACGAAGCTGATATTGCTGCTCGCTACGAAGAACAAACCGTAGAGGCATATAATCGTAAAATGAGTAAAATTGGTGAGTTTTTATTACCAACCATCAAAAATGTACATGAACAAGAAGGTAATCGTTACAAACGTATTATAGTACCGTTTACAGATGGCAGTGCCAAGGATTTACCGATTTCTGCCGATATAGAAAAGGCAGTAGAAAGCGGAGGCGAATCCATCAAGTTAGATATTGAAAAAGCAGTAACACTTGCTTTGATCGATGATACTTGGAAAGAACACTTACGTGCAATGGACGAATTGAAAGAATCGGTTCAGGCGGCTTCTTTCGAGCAAAAAGATCCATTGGTAGTATATAAAATGGAATCGTTTGATTTGTTTGAAAACCTGATTTACGACATTAACGAAACCGTTGGCTCTTACTTAATGCGAGGCACATTGGTCTTCCCAGCTGGTGAAGGTAATCTACAACAGGCCAAAGAGCAAAAGACCGATATGAGTAATGTCCAAACGAATCGTCGAGAGGAAGATATACAAGCGAAGCGTGCTGCTGAGGGTGTGAGCCGACGACCTTCTAAGCCAGAAACGTTCAAGCGTGAGCAACCAAAAGTTGGACGAAATAGTCCTTGCCCTTGTGGTAGTGGCAAGAAATATAAACAATGTCACGGTAAGCTATAAACGCTTTTCAGATATTATATATTAATAAAAATGGGAATAGATTCGGTAATCTGTTCCCATTTTTGTTTGGATAAAAATCGTTGTTCTAATGATAGTTTTCGTGTGCATATTTCATCAATGCAAATACAACCATCAAAATAGCAATTACAACTGGTATCCAATTCCATTTTTTGTTTTTCTCTTTTTTCATTTTAATTAGCATTTTACACAAACAAAATTCCATCCTGCCCATTCCATTCAGAAAAAGCCACTTCTAGCTGTTCGGTTTCTAGGTTGATTTTCAATTCCGCCCACTCAGAAGCATTCATCCATTTAATATGTAGTAGATAATCCGAAGTTTTATCTAACTGAAAATTACCCTGAAAAGCAGGATGATTATTTCGTAATAGCATCAATTCTTTCAACTTCATGACCATCAACGAAGTCATCTTCTGTTGAATCTCTTCTATAGAATAGTAATGACGATTGATATCTCGACCAACATTAGTCTTGGCTAACAAATCCATATCGTTGTCATCCCCAAACATTCCTACGTAATACACCTGTGGGATGCCTGGCACAAAAAACTGAATTGCCCTTGCCATCAAATAATGCAACTCATTTTTACCTAAAGCCTCAAAATAGGTACAATTGACCTGATATAAATCTAGATTGGAAGCAGCTGCACCTGTGGCTTTTTGGCTTCTACCTTCGCTATTCTCGTGCATCTGATTGACAATTTCATCTAAAACGGCATCTTCAATCAGACCTGCTTCGTCCCCTTCGGAAGCTACATCTACAATTCCAATACCATCATGCGTATCCAAAACGGTAAAAGCATTTCGAGGGCTAATTTCTAACCACTTTTTTAGATTTTTAGCATTTTTATTGAATAGAGTGTCCAATACTAAAACAGGCAAGGCAAAATCATAAACATATCCTACTCGTTTAGCAATTTCTATTTGTGTTTTATAAAAAGAATGAATTTCGACCAATACTTCTATACCTTTTTGCTTTGCTTGTTTGGCTAAATTAGCAATAAAATCATAGGTTTCTTCAATCATAAAACAACTCGTTCCTTGTTTTTTGATCGCATACCCTGCTGCGTCTAAGCGGATCATGGTGATTCCTGCTTTTTCAAACGTATCCAAGATCGTTTCTAAATAAGCTGCACCGCCTTTGCTATATACGTCAATATCAATCTGATTACTTGTAAACGTTGTCCAGATTAATTTCTTTTGATCTCCAATTTGCATAGCCGTAAATGGAAAACCAGGTCGAGGTCGGTAAATACTCGTCAAATCTGCCTCTGTTGCTCCATTTGGAAAAACAGTATCGTACGTTAAAAATAGAGAAGCATATTCCGATGCCTCTCCTTTTTCTTGATAATCTTTAAACCTCGTAGATTGTGCCGATACGTGATTTACGATCAAATCTGCCATAATATCGACCGATGTACTTAGTGCTTTTATATCTTCCCAATTGCCTAACCTTGGATCAACAATCGTATGGTCGATAGGGTCAAAACCTGCATCCTCTCCATCAATTGGATAAAAAAAGGGTAATATATGAACACCACCAAATAAGCCTTTTAGCTCACCATCTATTAAATTTTTGAGTTCTTTAATATTTTGACATCCAATTCGGTCAACATAGGTAATGAGTTGTATCTGATTTTTCATTTGATATGATTATTAGATCGTATAAGATTCTGATTTATGCTCCTAAAATTAACAAAAGAAAGAATAACATCTCCTTTTTTTAGCAATAACGCAACAACTTTTATAGTAAACGTTAAACTTGTTTTGACCCTTCGACGGTTACTTGCTATTCAAATAGATTTTAGTACCTTCGCAGCCATTTTAAAAAGTCTTGCTCTTTATATCTGGAGCTTATTACCAATAAAATAATGCACGGCTGATGACTTATACGTTGTCAGCCGTATTTATATTCCAAAAGGAAAAAATTAAGTTAAAACATGATTAGTTCTTTAAATTTATTTGATATGTCGCAAAAGGTAGACTATAAAACCGAGGTTTTATCGGGTATCACAGTCGCCATTGCGCTTGTTCCAGAAGCCGTTGCCTTTGCTATTATTGCAGGCTTATCGCCATTGACGGGTTTGTATGCAGCCTTTATGATGGGTTTGGTCACCTCTATTTTTGGTGGTCGTCCAGGTATGATCTCAGGTGCGACAGGTGCGGTTGCCGTAGTCTTGGTTACCTTGGCTCAATCGCATGGTGTAGAGTATATTTTTGCGACGGTCATTCTAGCAGGTATTATACAAACTGCTGCTGGACTTTTACGACTCGGAAAACTCATTCGTCTTGTCCCCCACCCTGTTATTTTTGGTTTTGTGAATGGATTGGCGATTATTATTTTTATGTCGCAGATGGTTCAGTTTCAAGATGAATCGGGTAATTGGTTAACAGGATCAGCGATGTATGTTTTCTTAGGTTTGGTGGCTTTGACTATGGCAATTATTTATGGATTACCAAAAGTAACTAAAGTTATTCCAGCTTCTTTAGCAGCTATTTTAGCGGTATTTGGTATTGTGGCAGCATTGGGTATTGACACCAAAACCGTTGGCGATATGGCGTCCATTGAAGGGGCATTTCCACCGTTTCATATTCCAGAAATTCCATTTACATTAGAGAGTTTTATGCTGATTTTGCCTTATGCCGCTATCGTTGCTGGGGTGGGATTGATTGAAAGTTTATTGACCTTAAATATCGTAGATGAAATTACAGAAACACGTGGTCGAGGAAACAAAGAAGCTGTAGCACAAGGCGTTGCAAATATGTTATCTGGTTTGTTTTCTGGAATGGGTGGATGTGCCATGATCGGACAGAGTTTGATTAATGTTTCCAATGGTGCACGAGCCAGATTATCGGGTATTGTGGCTTCGATTATGTTGTTGGTTTTCGTAATGTTTGGTTCTAGCCTCATCGAAAAAGTACCGATGGCAGCTTTGACAGGTTTAATGATTATGGTGGCTATTGGAACATTTGAATGGGCAAGTTTGAGGACGTTTACTAAGATGCCGAAATCTGATATTTTTGTGATGGTGATGGTCACCTTAGTCACCGTATTCTTACATAATTTAGCTTTAGCTGTAATTATTGGGGTCATCATAGCAGCCTTAGTGTTTGCTTGGGATAATGCTAAACGTATTCGTGCCAGAAAATCTATTGATGAAAACGGAGCAAAACACTATGAAATATACGGGCCATTATTCTTTGGTTCGATCACTGCTTTTAATGAAAAATTTGATGTTTTAAACGATCCCAACGAGGTGGTTATTGATTTTGAAGAAAGTCGAGTGGTTGATATGTCCGCCATTGAAGCCCTCAATAAAATCACGGAACGTTACCATAAAGTAGGTAAAACGGTTCACCTCAAACACCTCAGCCCTGACTGTAAGCGTTTGCTTAAAAATGCCGATACACTGATTGATGTTAATGTGATGGAAGACCCGACTTATAAGGTGTTGGTGGATGATATTTAGTTCTTATCAGTAAGGAGTTGACTAGAGTCAACTCCTTACTTTATCATTCTAGTTATTTTCAAAACGATACGCAATATACGCTCCATATCCCATACCCTGATATGCTCCTAATGTTCCAAAGTTGTAATCGACTATCGTTCCTATGCGTAATTGTCCGTCTTTTAAGAAGCCATTTTTAAGAATAACACCTGCTTGAAACGTGGTATTTCCGCTAGTTGAAAAACCCAATCCTGCCCAGAATTTTTCAAAATATTCTAACTTGAAGCGCACATTACTATCTACAATTTTAGGATTGGAATAATTAATCCAAACAGAAGGTTCTAGTGCCAAGTCACCTGAAATAATCCGCATTCCAAAAACAGCATTTCCATGTAAGGCTCTTCTGAAATTGGCAGGTTCTTGTTCGCCTTGAAACATCAAATCAGAACTCAATAATTGATTACTAGCAATACCAGCATAGTAGTAAGTTTCATCAAAATCGCCACCCGTATAGGAACGGTAATAAATCCCTAAGCCTGCGTTTGGAATCATCTGAGAAGTTCCATCGCCTGGAATAATCAAATCGTCAGTATCAGAAGTGATAATATCTCCGTTGTTGATATGATACTCCGTCAATGAACCCACCGCACCGATGGATAATTGATGTTGTCGAGCAAATTTCAACTTATACGCATACGTAAACGAAATTGAATTGGCTTGTAATGGATGCACCTGATCGTGTTGAATAAACACGCCCATACTCATATTTTGATCGACAAATGGATGTTGATAACTAGCACTTGTCGTACGTGGTGCATTTTCAAAACCTACCCATTGTTGGCGGTGCAAGGCCGCTGCTTCCCAATATTCTAAAGGCGCAGTCATCGCAGGGTTTTGAATAAAGTTCGTCGCATCAATAATGCTGGCTTCTTGCATTTGTTGTGCTTGTAAAAAAGTAGGAAGTATGATGAAGAGTAATAAAAAACGTTGCATGATATATAAGTTTTGTACCCAATGAGTGAAATGGTGACTGGAGTCATCATTTCACTTTATTGTTTTTACTAAAGCCAACCCGTAACTAGACGGGCTGGGATCATATAGTAAACATCAACATAATAATTTAGTTATTGGTCAAATTGCTTCGCAATTTGTGGTTAATTGGTGATTGGTAGATTAGTGCTTACCATTCATGATATGAATGAATAGTAAGCACTAATAACTAATGAACCAATCACTATTTTACCAAGTTGCTACGCAACTTTTAGTCTCGGACAATCGCCAAAGTCTGTTTAATGTGATCGTCTCTGAAGGACAGCACATAATAATATGTTCCTGCTGGAAGTGGCTTTCCTTTGAATGTTCCGTCGAAACGTTCATCATCTGACTGGTAATTGATTCGATCATAAACCGTATTGCCCCAACGGTTAAATACTTTAATAGAGTTAGGCCCGTATTTATCCAATGTGCCAAATTCCAATACATCATTTTTTCCGTCACCATTTGGTGTGATTAAATTTATTTTAGGAACAAATAGAGAAGGATCTGAACCGACAAATACTTTAACCGCATCGAAAGTCGTACACTCGTTTTCATCTACAATCATAATCCGATATTCGGTGCTGTCTTCGGGTGTCGTTCTTGGATTTGGAATATTGTAATTACTCAACGGATAATCCCCTCCTATCCAATAATAAAATGCACCACCCGAGGCATTCAATTCAAGTTCTGTACCTACGGCAACACAGGTATCTCGCCCTGCGGTGGCTGTTATTTCAAAAACATTAACTTCTACTTGAAGCGTATCTTCACCACATTCACTTGTTCCGATCAAATTATACATGGTCGTTTCGGTTGGTGTAGCTACTGGATTAGAAGTCGTGGTGGCACTCAACGTCTCGGTAGCACCTTGCCATTCATAGACTTGTGCGCCTGATACTTGCAATTGAATAGAATCACCTGGACAAACACTCAACGTGTCATTTTGAACCGTCAAATTAACATCGTCTGTCACCTCAACTGAAATAGTATCTACCGAGGTACAGTTGGAAGCATCTGTTATGGTTAAGCTGTATGTTCCTGTTGTACTGACTGAAATGGCAGCTTCCGTTGAACCCGTTGACCATTGATAAGTACCTTCGTTTCCGCTTTCTAAAAAAGCAGCTTCACCTTCACATAAAACAAGGTCTTCACCCAGATTTACACTGAATGAACTAGGTGCTTCTATAGAAAAAACGCTAAATATCTCACATTGATTGGCATCCGTAATCGTTACTTGATAGTTACCTGCTGCTAGTCCTTCAATTGTGGAATCATTGCTTGCGCCATTTCCAATATCGTAGGTATAAGGTGCTGTTCCACCTATGGGTGAAATTGTCGCAAAACCATTCGTCTCGTTACAATCAGTAGCATTGGTAACTATATTTTGAATACTTAGTTCTGCTATTGGTTGAGCAACGATAAAGTTAGTATCTAAGACACTTAATCCGTCTTCATCGAGGACTTGTAGGGTATAATTTCCAGCAATCAACTCTTCTATATCAGGGGTATTGGAAGTAAATCCGTTTGGCCCTTGCCAATCGAAGGTATAGTTCCCATCTCCGATCAATAAGATATCAATAGCCCCTTGTGTATCACCAAAACAGGCAATATCATCAATACTAGCTGCAACACTCACTTGGTTCTGATTGGTTTGACCTGTTCCAATTTTGACTGAACCTTGATTAATATCAACAACTAGCGGTGTAAAAATAGAGTCCATTCCTACGTCTTGAAAAAATTGAATATCTACAGGTGTTTCTGTAATCAATAATCCTGTTGAATCCCCGTTTTCACCAATAGCTCTAAATTGAATTTTGGCAATTCCTTCTCCGTCAGCAAGCGTTTCTCCACCTATATTTTCAAGGTAAAACCAAGAAAAACGCAAATCACCTGCTGCGCTACCAACTGTTCCAATGGCAATGGACTCTAAATCCATTTCCTCATGAGCCACATATTCAATAACAGACGGATCCCAGTTTAGTGAAAACTGAACACTCACCATTTCATTGAAATTAGCAATTGTGATTTCGACATCGACTAAATCATCTTCTTCGACCGTTTGGTCAGGAATATTAACTTGTAAATTTTGAGCGAATGCTGGAATGCTAGTCGCTAGTAGTCCGATGAGTAGTAGATACAAGAAGCCTAGCCTCAGAATCTCCCTACTGGACGAGATTTGAAAAATTCGTTTCATTATTATTGTGTTGTTGATGTTAATTAAGTAGTAAGTCAGAAAAACCCGCCTGCCGTCGGGGGCAGGTTAGTAATTTTGTCCGACCAGTTACTTGCTCCTTGTTTTTCAAAGGAAGCTGTTTACTTCTGTATCATAGCCTTTAGGCTGTGAGTTAGATCGTCTTCACAGCTAAAGTGTGGTACGCTTAGAAAAGAAAACCCAGAAAGCACATTAAGATGTACTTTCTGGGTTTTAGATTTTTGACTATTTAATAGAAATCATACTTCGAGAAGTCGTGAATTCTTTTGTTTTTAATGTGTAGTAGAAAACGCCTGTTCCTATCTCTTTTTGAGATACGATAATCGTATTTTGACCTTGATTAAAATCATTATCAATTACATGTACCGCTTCACCCAATTGATTGTGAACAATGATTTGTGCAGGCATTGCAGTTGGTAATTCAAATGTGATCGTTGTTTGATCTACAAATGGGTTTGGTGTATTTTGAGCTAATTCATAGCCTTCGATTTCAATTGTATTGATTGAAGTCGTCGTTGCTTCTTCAAACTCAATTACTACATTCATTCTGTCTAAGCTGCCGTTGTGTGCTTCTGATAAAATCTGATCTGAATTGACGTTCAACAAGTCTTCGATATTTGCAATAGCTTCGTTCGCTGTAAAGCGTAAGGTGAATAATTGCTCATTGTTTGCTACATCCAAACCTGATCCGTTAGTACTAAACCAACTCACTCGTAAGTCACCTTTTTCAACACCAGTTGTACCAATTGCAGTTGATGATAAATTCGGATGTGAACCGTCTTCTGCATCTACGAATGTCAACTTATTATGATCGAATTTCAAACCTAATTGATAACTCACAATATCTGCAAAATTATCACTTCGGAAGTTCAATTCTACTGTTTCGCCAGCTTCATAACTCTGCTTCGCTACTTTCAATACTAGATCATCATCGTCTCTATCTTCTGCTATTCCACCGAAATTATGTGGATTAGCGTGTCCTAAAATATCTCCAACTTTCACACCTACAAAATCCACTAATGCATCCTCGGTAATCATCATCGTTTCACTATTCTCATAAGGGAACACATTATATGCATTGAAATCCGTTGGCATACTTTGTCCTTCTTTCACAAATACCCAAGCTGGACAATCGTTAAATTCATTGTTTGTTCCAATAATAATTTGTTGGATTAAAAATAAATCTAATGTTGTGAATGATCCGTTACAGTTGGCATCACCTGCAATAATTTGATAAGGTGAAGTGATCTCGATAGGATCCATTCCTAAGATGAATCGTTGTCCTACAAATAAGGCAAACGTTGATAATCCGTTAGCATCATTGAAATCACGCTGTGGAGAAATTTCATACATCTCATTCATCGGAATATCTGGGTGCATATAATCACCATTCTCATCCGTCATCTCTACTGCCATTCCGTTATTGTTGATAAAACGAACTTCTGTATCTTCAATACCTTCACCCCAATAGGTCGATACTTGACCAGAGATATTTGCTGAACTTTCGATAGTCAAACTACCCTTCAAGGCTACATGATTTACAGTTGTTACCATACCGTTGATGATTGTCCCCACCTCAATTTGTAGTGGACTGTTCGTAATCATAATATTCGTTGATAAGCCTGCTGCTGTGTTGCCTGCTTGTACCACTAAATAGAATAAAATATCACCATCTGATACTGGAATTCCTTGTCCATTATTATCGTAATAATTGAAAGTCAAATCTGTACCATTGAACTGTGGTGCAATCACCCCTGGGCTTAATCCAATAATATCTCCAACAGTATTGTCTACGATGTCTAATGAACCTGCTAATGATACAATTAAATTACAATTTGAAATGGTAACTGGCACATAAACCGTTGCACCTGGCGCAGCTCCTACTTCACCTACATCCAATGTACACACATTAGAAGGAATAGAAACCGTTACCATTTCACAGTAGATATCTGTTCCACAAGCATTAGTAGCTGTCAGGCAAACATTAAATGTACCTTCTTCACAGAACGCATAAACAGGATTGGTTTCAGTTGACGTATTACCGTCTCCAAAATCCCAGCTATACGTTGTACCTGCTGATGTGTTATTTGTAGTTGTTAATGTTAATACATTTGTAGTATAAGAGAAATCGGCTACAGGATAGCCTCCCGTACTTGTAATTTGTATGTCTTTTGTAAATGTACATCCGTTTGAGTCTTCAACTAAAACGTTGTATGTTCCACTTGATAGATTATCAATCGTATAGGTATTACCTGTTACTAATGCGCTTCCCATTTCTGCACCTGACCAAGTCACCGTATAATTTGGAGCACCATTAATCATTGTAATATCAATTGAACTTCCGCCTCCATTACATGATCCGTTTTGACCCGTAATTGTTGCGCTTAACGCATTACTACCAGCGATAGTTACCATTTCTGTATTGCTACAACCTGTTGCATCTGTTACAACGACTGTGTATGCTCCCATACCTAAATCCGGGATACTATAAGCGGCATTACTTGTTGTTGCTGTTCCTGATGTTGGTCCTGTCCAATCAATGGTATAAGCTGCGCTTCCACTTGAAATTGTTACGTATATAGAACCCAAAGTACCACAACTTATATTTGTTGGGTTGGCAGAAGTGACTAAACTGCTACCTCCATTACCAACTGTTACGGTTTCTGTTACAGAACATCCATTGGCATCCGTCACAGTTACATAATATGTTCCTGCATTCAAATTATTGATGTCATAAGAAGCATTGTTGCTAGTCGCTGAGCCTGTACTCGTTCCACTCCATTGAATATCATAAGGTGCACTTCCGCCTGACATATTCAACCAAATAGAACCGCTTACACCACAAGCTGCATTTGTTGGGCTTGCATTTACCATTAATGAACTTGAATTTTCAATTACGGTAATTGTTTCTGTTGAACTACATCCATTGGAATCTGTCACCGTAATAGTATATGTACCAGCAGGTGTATTTGGAATATCGTACGTATTAGATCCTGCGGTGTCTGTACCTGAAACTGGTCCTGACCATTCTATTGTGTATGTTGGTGTTCCGTTGGTGATTGTAATCCATAGTGAACCAGGAATATTACAATAAACATCTGTTGCTTCAACAACTAAACCGATATTTCCACCACCTGATGAGTTGACAACAACTGTTTCTGTCGCACTACAACCATTGGTATCCGTAACTATAATAGTGTATGTACCAGCTACTGTGTTTCCGATTTGATAGTTCGTGTTTGTAGTAAATACTGTTCCGTTTGTAGGTCCTGACCACATGATGGAGAAGTTAGTCGTTGTACCAGATATATCTAGATCAATTGTTCCTGCACTACCACATGAAACACCTGTTGCAGTTGGATTAATACTAATACTTCCTGCCGTACTATTTACTGTTACTACCTCAGTATCCATACATCCATTGGCATCCGTTATGACTATAGTATAGCTTCCTGCATTCAAATCAAGTATTTCGTAAAAATTATCTTGAGTTGTTGCATTACCAGCACTTGTTCCTGTCCAAGCAACACTATATGGTGCAGTTCCTCCTGTAATATCTAACCAGATTGAGCCAGAGTTGGCTTGGTTACAATATGCTGGGTAAGATACTGTTGATACACTTAAATTACCATTACTGCTGTAAACAGACACACTTTGTGCTTGACCACACCCATTTGCATCTACTACGTTTACATTATATGCACCTGTTGGTAAATTAGGAATGGTATAAGTTGATCCGCTTTGTGTTGTTGAACCCGTTACTGGGCCCGACCAAGAGATCATATAATCTGCTAGTCCACCAGTCATTGTCAAATCAATGCTACCATTTGCACCACAAGCTCCATTGTTTCCTGTAGCTACTAATTGAAAGTTTCCATTATCAACTTGTACCGTTAGTGTTTCATTATAAGTACATCCATTAGAATCTGTGATAGCAACATTATATGTACCCGCAGTTAAATTTGGAATTGTATAGGCACTTGCGCTTGTTGTAGCTGAACCACTACTTGCACCAGTCCATGATACTAGGTAATTTGGAATGCCTGATGTAAAGTCAATCCAGATACTTCCCAATGTTCCACATGTTCCATCAACTGCTGATACCGATACTGCCAAACTATTATTACCATTAGAAACATTGACCATTTCCGTTACAGAACATCCATTAGCATCTGTTAGTGTCAATAAATATGTTCCACTTGGTAAATTCGTAATATCATAACTTGTACTAGCCGTTGTGACTGAACCACTTACTGCACCTGACCACGTTAGTGTATAATCTGTCTGTCCACCAGACATATTCACCCAAATAGAACCGTATGTTCCACAAGTTCCATTGGTTGAAGTTGCTGTAATAGCTAAGTCATTCGTTATATCATAGATTGAAATAGTTTCTGTTGAAACACATCCATTATTATCAGTAACCTGTACTGTGTAATTTCCTGGAGTCAACGAGGTAATTACATACGTTCCGTTTGACGTTGTTGCTGTTCCTGTTGACGCTCCTGACCAATCAATTGTATAATCAGCTGCTCCACCTGTAACGGTGACTTCGATTGCACCTGTTCCATTACAAACGGCATCTGTTCCCCAAAGACTCACTGATAAGCCGTTGGTTTGGTTAACCGTAACAGTTTTAGTTGTTGTACAACCATTAGCATCCGTTACATTTATAGTATACGTTCCTTGTGGCAAATTATTGATGGTGTATGTTCCACTCATTGTATTTGCACTTCCAGAACTCGCACCTGACCATGTTACATCATACGCAGATGTTCCGCCCGTAATGACAAGATCAATAGAACCATACGCTCCACAAACACCATCATTTGGAGTTGCTGTTAATCCTAAATTATTCCCACTATTGTTAACTGTAATTGCTTCTGTTGAAACACATCCATTGGCATCTGATACAGTAACCGTATAATTTCCAGCGGGTAACGATCCGATAATATACGCGTTGCTTGCTGTTGATGCAGAACCAGATGTTGTACCTGACCATGCTACTGAATAAGGTGATGCTCCACCTGCGATGGTCACTTCAATTGCTCCATATCCGTTACAAACAGCATCTGTATTCCAAAGACTAATACCTAAGTCATTAGTCTGAATAATTGTGATACTTTCTGTAGAGTTACAACCATTCGCATCTGTTACTTTAACACTGTATGGCCCTTGCGGTAAATTACTTATCACATAAGTATTATTCACAATAGTCGCTGTTCCAGAGCTTGCACCTGACCATTCGACTGTATAAGCAGATGTTCCGCCCGTAATTGTTACTTCAATTGATCCTTTACTGCCACACACTCCATTTGTTCCAACAAGACTAACGTCTACATTACTGGAAGAACCTATTGTAATATCTTTTGTAGAAACACATCCATTAGCATCTATAATATCTACTTTATAATTTCCCGCAGGAAGATTAGAAATAATATAAGCACCATTTGCTGTAGAAGCATTACCGCTACTAGCTCCTGACCATATAATATCGTAACCCGCTGTTCCACCTGTGATTGTCACTTCAATAGCACCATTACTTCCACAAGTGCCGTCTGTTCCCCATAAACTTAGGTTTAAATCGTTTACTTCATGGATAGAGATCGTTTCCGTTGCGGTACAGCCATTAGCATCAGCTGCGATAACATTATATGTTCCTTCTGGAAGATTTGAAATGATATAAGCTGTATTACTTGTTGACACACTTCCCGTTGTTGTGCCTGTCCAAGATATCGTATACGGTGCTGTACCACCTGTCAAGGTTGTTTCAATTGCACCAAATCCATTACATACGGCATTTGTTCCCCAAAGACTTAAATCTAAATTAGCTGCGCCTTGATTAATCGTTGTAGTAAATGTTTCTTGACAACCATTGTCATCTGTAACCGTTACAGCGTATGTTCCACAAGGAAGATTTTGTATATCAAAATTAGAACTACTCGTAGTAGCTGAATTACTAATTCCTTGACCGTTCCAAGCAACAGTATATGGAGCATCGCCATCTGCAATGCTTAACCAGATTGATCCGTTTTGACCACATACACAATCTATTGTTGATGGTGTTACATTTAATCCTCCGTTTCCTCCAGTGATTGAAATATAAACGGTATCAGAACAGCCGTTTGAATCTGTTACAACTACTGTATATGATCCTGCTCCTAGATTTTGAATATCAAAATTAGAATTGCTCGTAGACGCGGTTCCCGAAGACGCGCCTGACCAATCGATTGTATAAGGTGCAGATCCTCCTGAAAACCCTAACCATATTGAACCTGTTGTATTACAAGAAGCATGAATAGCTGTAGCTGTTACATCAATTGTGGCAACACTATCAAATATGTATACTGTTTCAGTAGCTGTACAACCATTACTGTCAGTTACGACTAATGTATAGGTGCCATCTTCTAACCCATCAATATCTAAGGAAACGCCGTTAGTAGTCGTACTACCAGATGTTGGACCAGTCCATGTTACTGTGTAGTTTGGACTACCTCCTGTGATTGTTCCCCAGATAGAGCCATTTTCACCACATACACTATTCATTGTAGTAGTGTTTATAACAATATTACTTGAGGTAGAATTAGAAATGTAAACTGTATCCGTAACTGAACATCCATTGGCATCAGTTGCAGTAACCGTATAATTTCCAGCGGGTAGGTTTGTAATATCATAGTTACCATTAGAGGAAGTAGTTGCACCAGATGATGGACCGTCCCATGCAATAGTGTACGGCGCTGATCCGTTGGTAATTCCAACCCAAATAGAACCATTTACACCACATGCTCCTGCATTTCCTTGTAGGTTTAGGTTAATATCTGTCCCGTTACTTTCGACGGTAACTTGACTTGTACTAATACATCCATTAGCATCCGTTACAATAACAGTATATATTCCTGCTGGAATATCTTGAATGTCGTAACCGTCATTAGACGTCGTTCCTTGTCCGTAGCTTGGACCTGACCACGATACACTATAAGGTGCATTTCCATTAAAAATATCTAACCAGATAGAACCAAATCCACAAGAACCTGTGATTCCAATAGCGGCTGTATTTAGGTGAGAATTAGAATTATCAATTTGTACTACTTCATAATCTGTACATCCATTGGCATCTGTTACAGAAACCGTATATGTACCAGTAGAAAGATTATTGATGGTGTAGTTTGGGTTGGACACCCAAGTGCTACCTGATTCTTGTCCACTCCATTCAATTTCGTATGTTGGACTACCGTCAGAAATCGTTACATCAATAGAACCGTCTTGCCCGCAAATACCGTTATTGACCGTTGTTCCAATCGTCATATAGTAATTTTCTATGACAACCACTTGTGTTTCTTGACACCAATATTCGTTTTCAATCGTCAAATTATATGTTCCACCAGGAAGATTGATAATATTGAATGAACTCGAATTAGTAGAGTCAAATCCACTCACAGGACCACTCAATTGAATATTAAACGGTGCTTGGGTGCTTGCTGGATAAGGAATATTGACTGAAATAGACCCTAATTGTCCACAATATGCTGGATTTCCAGTAGCGGTGTACGTAAATCCAGAGTTAGAGTCTTCAACTGTTACCGTTTGAGAACTAGAACAGCCGTAGCTATCTAAAACTTGAATAATATACATTCCGTCTAATAAATCAGGTATGGTAACTGTATTATTATAAGTCGTTACTTGAACATTTTTAGGTCCAGTCACGATCACTGTATATGGCGCTGCCCCATTAGTAAAAGTCACCTCTACTGCTCCACCCATTCCACAAATAGCATCTGTGACCCAAGTTGAGAAGTTAAGGTTAGAACCATCGTTAATGGTTACGACTGCATAATCTGAACATCCATTTGCATCTGTTTTAGTAACAGTATATGTTCCAGGAGGAAGGTTTGAAATTGTACAAGTAGAATAAGCCGTGTAGAAACTTCCACTCAATGGGCCGTTGTAACTAACAATATAACCAGGTGTTCCCCCTGTCGAACTAACTGTAATTGTACCTGTATTTTGTCCACAACTAGAATATGTAGCTGTTGCATTTACCTCTACATCACAGGTTTGAGCACAATTGACGGCTATGTTATAACTAGATGTTGCACCATTGTATCCATCAACTACTATATAATAAGTACCTGCCGGGACATATGCTGATATATGTTCATTCCATGTACCTGCATTTGTACTACTTTCAATACACTGAGTGTGATCACAAGCATTTAAAAGATACATGTTTAAGTTAGCATTCAAATTACTTAAAGTGACATCTAGTTGTCCTGTTGAAGTAGTTGTTACTGTATGTACGACTTCTGGTCCACTATTACTATATTCATTTAAACCATCACAGTTATAAACTGAAATATTATCTTCCCCATAAGCATTTGTATAGCTTTGTGGCTGACCACAAGTCAAATCTATTGCATTACTACAATCTAAATATCCACAACTAATATCTAAACGGAAATTTCCTTGAGATGCAGGGAATTGTCCGTCAACTACAATATAGTAATTGCCTAAAGGAGCATCTTCTACAATAATAGATTCTAAGTTGGTTAGTTGATTATTAGAAGAACTTTGTGCTATAGCAGTATAATTGCCACAATCTCCACTCAACAAAAATAGATCTAAGTCCAGATTTGGAGTTGTTATTTCCAAAGAAATTTGAAGATCACCCGTTGTTGTTTTATTTAAGTTGTACACTTTATCTGGTCCCAGTAAGGTATAGTTTGGAAGTACAGTATAAGATGAGAAATCGTTATCAGAACCTACGGTAGTTTGATTCAATAATAAATCTCCACAATACACTGTTTGTGCATCTGAGCACCAGTTGCTAACGACAGGTGGAGTGCCACCATTTCCACCACCATTTCCACCACCATTTCCACCATTACTACTTCCACAAGTTCCTGCTACATAATTTTGCACACCCGCTGCTTCTGCAAAACATGCATTATTATAAGTAATATCATTACAGCCACATACTGGATCGTAAGTAGCGACACAAGTGGCTAAAGGATTAATTAAAGTAGGATCAATACATGAATCATCACAAGAACCAGGTGTATAACTACTTACACCGCTAATTTCGGCATAACAACTATTGAGGTAAGTTACGCCGTTACATCCGCATACAGGTTCGTCAATATCTGTACACTTATTCAATAAGACGCCATTATCATCTGGCTTAACCTGTTCTGTATTAATAATTGCTCCATAATCTATACAATCGTTATCAGGATTACATGCACCTGATGTATATGTTATGACTCCTGCTGCATCTGCATGACATGCATTAATATAAGTCTGTCCATTACATCCACATACAGGTGATAAGGAATTATCTGCACAGGAGTCATCATTAGAGATTGCCTCTGGATTGATACAATCTCCAGTACAAACACCTGTTGTATAGACGGTTACTCCTGCTAATTCGGCATAACAACTATTATAGTAAGTATATCCATCCGTTGCACAAACAGGGTCAAACTCATCTGGGCAGCCATTTCCGCTTGAACGGTCTATGTCATCAATCACAATATCGATTGTTGCACTATCAATAGCAACGGCATGAGTTCTAAACTGTGCATCAATCATACGAACACTATCTATCTGAATCGTTAGAGTGTCTTTTGGTAAGATTATAATATCATCAATAACAATCGAAATAACCCCTACATTTGCTCCAGTCAAATCAATACCTAATTTGTCTGTTTTGGTGATAACATATTCTGCTTTCCCTGTAGCTTGGTCTTTAAAAATGAATTGTCTGGTATCACTTCCGATCGTATTTGTCCAACCATTACCATCTTCTTTTAGTGTAAATGGAGCTGAACTTTCTACCAAATCGTTTTCAAAACTCAACTGAAAAGCAATTCCATAGAAATCTTCTGCTGGAAGGTTACTATCTCCTAAATCAATAGAAATATCGACAGATTCTCCAGCAATAACTGAAGAAGCATTCGAAGTTAATACAACTGCGGGATCTACATTAGGAACTCCATTTCGGTATCCTTCAGGAAGCACTGTTCCATGTGTTAATCCGTAATTTGGAATAAGCGCCTGATCTATATCCAGATCATTAATTCGACCATCACCGTTAGCATCTGCATAGGCAATATCTATATTATACAAACTATCTTCGTATAATTGGTCAAATTTATCTAAATCGTCTAACGATTGAGGTAAAAAAACACTTCCTTGGCCACCTCTTTCTGGTCCAGACTCGCCATAGGTTTGCCCCCAGTAGAGTATATCTACTGCATTGACAATACCATTATTGTTCATATCACCACTATGCAGTATATGCTGTCCTTGAGCAGACATACTCAAAGGAGAGAAAACAATGCAAACTACACAACACAATATCTTAGTTAAAACCTTTATCATAGTTCTTTAAATTTTACACACTTTGGACTCATTCAACAATACAAAAGTAACCCGAACCCCTGTCCAAACCAACTACACTTTTACTAATTATCCATAACTTTAGAAAGACAAAATTAACAAATAAAAATAAACACAAATCATAAAATACTAAAAACCAATCATTTAAACCCTTACATATTATATATAAACATATTTGTTTATGTTGATTTTCCACACTAATTTTACATCCTTAACTAAATCTTAACAGGATTATTGACATAAAATCTCATTGTTATGAAAAAAAGTAAGCTAATTGATATTCTTTCTACCTTCGAAAAGGAAGATAAAAAACAGTTTTTAGATTTTATCATGTCACCTTTTTTTAATAAAAAAGAGGAACTGATCACTTTTTATAAAATTATTATAAAATACTATCCTGAATTTCCTCTGCATAAGGTTGATCGTCAATATATTTATAAAAAAATGTATCCGAATACTGATTACAACGAAAAGAAGCTCGGCTACTTGATGAGCTATCTTTCTAAACTCGCAGAGCAGTATTTAGCTTATCAGAATTATAAATCAGATGATTTGATGCCAGAATATCATTTGATATCAGCATTTTTTGAAAGGGATTTGCATAAATATTTCCTTCAGGAACACACAAAGATACAACATTCTATTAGCCAATATGAGAAAAAAAGCAGTCACTACTTTTTAAAGAATTATCTAATCTCCGAAGTTGCTCTTCAATATTTTAATTTTCAATTACAAAAGAAAAGAAAATATGATCAAAGTCTACAAAATGTATGTGACCAGTTGGATCTTTTTTACATAACGACTAAATTGGAATATAGCTGCGAAATGGCAAATAGAAATCAAGTGTTAAAAGCTGATTATCAGATACATTTTACAGATACTTTGCAAAATGAAATTGAATCTGTCCACTTTACAAAAGAACCACTTCTACAGATTTATTCATATATTTTTGATATGCTACAATCAGAAGTAACAACCGAAAAAATTGATCTCCTTAGAGCTTTAATAAAAAAAGAATCCAAACATTTTTCAAATAGTGAAACTCAAAAAATATACCGTTATGCCATTAATTTTTGTATTCAGATGTTACGTAAAGATAAATTTGAGTTTTTAGAACAAGCTTATGAACTTTATCTAGATGGAATTCAACAACAGATTTTTTACGAAAATGATCATTTATCTCCTTGGGTATACACTAATGTAATTAGATCGGGAGTGGCATTGAAGAAATATGAAGAAATAAAAAAATTCATCTATGAATATAATTCAAGTCTACCCGAAAGCTTTAGAGAAAATGCGTTACACTACAATTTAGCAGAGATATTTTATGCAACCAAAGAATTTGATGAAGCTATTGATCATTTAAATAAAGTGAAATTTTCTGACATTCAGATACACCTTGGATCAAGAGAAATATTAGCAAAAATCTACTTTGAGACAGATGAAGAAGAGGCTTTATTGTCACTAATCGCCTCTTTTAGCATATTTTTGAAACGAAATAAAAATATGTCTAATAACATCAAACGTCCCTTCTTGAATTTTTGTGATTTACTAAACCAAATTATGCGCCGCAATCCTAAAAAAATATTAAATGTCAGAAAAAAAATAGAAGAGACAAACCCTGTAACGAGTCGTTCTTGGTTACTTTCTGCTTGCGATAAAGTGATTAAAGAAGTTGGGCTTTCATAGAAAAACAGTATTTTTAGGAATGATATTTCAAAATTTATCTATTGACCCTGAACAACTACCACAAGTAGAATCAGTAGAAATGTATCGCCCACACCGCAACTACCTAAAAGTAGTGCTACTGAGTACGATTATCTTTATGCTGATATTACTGATTGGTGTCATTGCAGCTATCTTAGTGGCAGATGAACCTCCTTTTCCATATTTTAATGCTACTTTAATTGGAGTATGGAGCGTGCTGGCTATTTATTTTATTTGGTTAAGTTGGAAAGGTTACAAAAATCAAGCATACGCCCTTAGAGAAAAAGACGTGATTTATAAAAGAGGGGTTTTAGTTCAAAAACTGACCACTGTTCCTTTCAATAGAGTGCAGCATTGTGAAATTAAACAAGGTCCTATTGAACGGTATTTTGGTCTCAAGACACTAGAAATATATACAGCTGGAGGATCGGGAAGTGATCTATTGATACCAGGCTTATCGGGTGAAAAAGCACAACAGCTTAAAGATTTTATTATCAAAACAACGGCCATTGATGGAAGAGACGAGGAAGAGTAGTGTACCTTTTTTAAGTGTTCCCGAAAGACAATCTCCGATTGCTATCGTACTGATTCTATTTCGATTTGTACGGATCATATTTCGCCAGGCTTGGCCGTTAGCTGTGGTCTTTTTAGTCAATCCATCTCGGTTGAGTGATTCTTGGTGGACAATTGGATTTGCAGCACTGGGTGGAGTTTCAGCAATCTTGTCTATTGTTTCTTATTTCAAATTTTACTACTATATCAAAAATGAAGAACTGGTCATTGAACGGGGATTGTTTCAGAAGAAAAAATTAAATGTTCCTTTTGATCGAATTCAAACCATCAATTTTAGCCAAAATTTAATCCATCGCTTTTTTAATGTCGTTTCGCTAGAAATAGATACTGCGGGTTCGAGTGGTAAAGAATTTACGATTAGTGCATTGAGTAAGGACAAAGCAGAACGTATACGCAATTATCTCCTAAGTCAAAAAAGAGAACTATTAGAAACCGATTCCACTATTATAGATTCAGAAAAAGTAGTTGATGCAACTGCTGAAGATGAATTATTACTCCATCTTTCTATTGGTGATTTATTGAAAGTAGGTCTGGGACAGAATCATATTCGTTCCGTTGGGATCATTATGGGAACACTTTATGGATGGCTTCAATTTGCGGAAGACCTTATTGGTAAAAAACAGTATCAAGAATATCAAACGACCTATTACGATTTGATCGTTCAGTCCGTTGTTAGTATCGTTGTTTTTATTTTGATTGTTGCTTTTATTATCACGTTGATTAGTACGACAATGAAATATTATGACCTTCGTTTTTATAAAACACATCAAGGTTTTAAATTACAAACAGGGCTTTTTAACCGAAAGGAAAACTCCGCAAATATCAATAAGATTCAATTTATCCGTTGGACAACTAATCCACTTAAAAGTATATTTAAGTTGTTCAATATTCAGCTATTACAAGCAGCTAGCAACAGTGTATCTGTAAAGCAATCTATGTTAATCCCTGGTTGTTATGTGCATCATATAGAAGCCGTTCGATCCGTTTATTTTCCCAAATCTGACGAACAAAGTACACAACATCGAGTACATTTTAGAATTATGATCCGATCTATGATAAGCTTCGGGTTTATTCCTACTGCTATTTATTTGTTTACAAGAAGTGAGATTGGTTTAACTCAAGGAATTTATAGCTTGAGTTGGTTGGTTATTGCAGGTATTTTGAGTTACATACAATATAGAAAATGGACTTATGAAGTGAATGCCAATGGTATTTTAATAAAAAAAGGACTGTTTGGTACATCTTATACTTTATTAAAATGGTATAAAATACAGTCCATTGCTCTTCGAGCTAGTATTTTTCAAAAACGTAGAGGATTGACAGATTTTTACTTGTACACCGCCGCAGGAACAGTACGCATTCCGTATATAGAAGAAGAAAAAGCTCTAGAATTGAAAAATTACGTTTTGTATAAAATCGAGGATTCTGTTCAATCTTGGATGTAAATATCTCAATACTCACCATTTCTTTGTCTTAAAACCTACAATTAACCTATCCTTCATAATATTTACTTTCAATAGTGCTTAGAATGTCGTTACTTTGGTTATTCTAAATAAAAGCCCATTTTGAAAATTAGAAAAATAGTTTTATTCCTATTATTTGTGTTTAACTACACGGTCAATCACGCACAAATACCTGATGGTAGTATTGCGCCTGATTTTGAGGTAGTTGACATTTTTGGAGAGACACATCATTTATATACCTACCTAGACGAAGGAAAAACTGTCATCATCGAAATTGCTGCTACTTGGTGTAGTCCCTGCTGGTCTTATGCACAATTGGGATCATTAGAATCCGCTTATCAAATCATGGGGTCAAATGGTCTTGACAATATAGTCGTACTTTTTGTAGAAGGTGAACCTGAAAATGGAATCGACCAATTACATGGAATTGTCGGATCATCTGGTAATCCCTACGCTGATCTAACGCACGGAAATTGGACAGAAATCATTCATTATCCCATTATTAACAGTAGTGCTATTGCAGATTTATATGACATTTCTTACTATCCTACTATTTTTAAAATTTGTCCGAACGAAAAGATCGTTACCGAACTCGATCAGGTGCCTGTTAGTAACATCATAGATGACGTTCTGAATACGGATTGTATGACTCCAACCATAAATCACGATATGGCTATTTTACGCTATAAAGGAACAGAGTCAGTTTGTGAAAACACAACAATCAAAGCACCAATAGAAATTATAAATCTTGGACAAAGTATGAGTAGTCCATCTACTATAGAAGTATCTACTCCATCAGGTATTGTTGCAGTAGACACTGTCTCAGGTTTATTGCCCTCATTTGAACGAAAAGTAATACAATTCGATGCAATTGAGTTGAACGATGCCACTGAATTAAATTTTAGGTTACACAATGAATTAGATGACTGTTTAGAAAACAACTTCCTCGATCAATCTTTCCAAATTGCGCCTAAAGCAATGGGTGAAACCCTTCAATTGACCCTTCAAACGGATGCCTACGGTTTTGAAACGTATTGGGAAATCAGAAATGTAGATGGAACAGTATTCTATACTGGTGGAAATACAGAAGTTGGGATTCAGAATGGCGGTCCACCGTATGTTAATGCACCTTATGCAGAAGGCGCACTAGAAAACCTGACAGAAGTAGTTTATACGCTTTATCTATCACCAAATGATTGCTATGAATTGGTGATGGTAGATGACTATGGAGACGGTATCTGCTGTGAGTATGGAGATGGTTTTTATGAAGTGACCGACGGAATGGGAAACACATTAATCAGTGGAGGGTTATTTTCCGATTATATCATTCACTCTTTTGCAGTAGAAGAAGGAAATGCTACATCCACGGACAATACGGTACCTGTTCCTGTAAGATGTTACCCCAATCCTGCCAGTGCTATGATTACGTTAGATCAAATTCCTACTGAAAGTGAACCGTTAAATTTGGAAATATATAATTTAATGGGACAACCCGTTCACCAACAAATGATAGCAACAAATCAAATTACTTTATCAACTATTGACTATCCGAAAGGTATTTATTTAGTATATCTAATTTCAAAAAAAGGAAACCCTATTTATACTCAAAAAGTTACGATTCAGTAATCAGCTCTTTTTTCTTACGAACACGTTTTCCATAGTATTTTTTCTCTACTGCCAATAACCCAAAAGACTCGCAATCTTCTTTGGTTTGCACTGCATGATGTGCTCCGTGTGCTCGCAAAATAGCACGTGAGTATTTATTATCCAATTGACGAAACCATTTAAAACGTTGGTGAATATAGACGTCGTGAATGAGAAAATAAATTAGTCCATAAATAGAAATACCTACCCCTACAAAAAATAACCAAAGGTGGCTCGTAGAAGAACCAATGATATAACTTATGGCACTCGGAATAGCAAAAACAAGAAAAAACAGATCATTCTTTTCAAAAAAACCATCCTTTTCATGATGTGGTTTATGATGATCTTCGTGCCAAGACCATAAAAATCCGTGCATGATATATTTATGTGCAAACCATGCCACAAATTCCATGGTAAGCACCGTTGCGATCGTTACAAATGCGTAAAATACGTAAGTCATCTTGTGAATAATTTGATAGAAAATAAAGTTCTACCTGCTTAAAAAATATTCAAAATTCCAAAAAAAGCGAACTGTAAAATTAACAAGGCAATAGCAACTTTGTTGGATTGTCCGCCTACTATTTGATAAAAAATAAAGCTTAAGCCGAACGAAATGATAAACCAAGCGATATAATTTTGTATCGGAATATCGACTCCACCCCATGACCAAAAATCATATTGAATAGCAATAGGTTCGATTAAAAAATCAAGCAGTACTAGAGTAGCCGCACCTATGATAGCTTTAATAACTTTGGATAATTTAGGAAGTACTGTCTGTATCGTTATAGCGGAACAATAGGTCAGCATAATCCAGTTCACTCCAATCATAAAAGGCGTCCCAAGTAATTTTGGCCCCAGTACTTTTCCATAACTATATTCACCAAAAACCAATCCTGTTTGTACACCCAAGATTTCGATTCCAAAACCGATCGAAAAGGCAATTGCTACAAAGATAGTCATGGAGGTTGTCCAGTTTTTGTGGAAAATCAGAACGAGTCCTAAGGAAGTTAATAAATTGAGTGGTGTCAATAAGATAAACTGTTCGTGGATCGGTATGAGAATACCAAAAACTCCTACAATATACAAGATCGTTAATACTAAAATGGCGTATTTGGGTTCTTTCCAATTCATACTTCCATCATTTCATCTACAATTTTAGCAGATAATAAACACAAAGGAATGCCACCGCCAGGATGTACACTTCCACCACAAAAATACAACCCTTTAATTTTATTAGAAAAATTAGGATGCCTTAAAAAAGCCGCCATTCTGTTATTGGAGCTTGTACCATACAACGAACCTAGATGTGAAGATGTTCGACTTTCTATCGTTCGAGGGTCTAGAATATCTTCACACTCAATCAAGGATTCGACATCTATTTTTAATATTCGATTGATTTTTTTTATGATTTGTTTGCGAGCCGTAGCGATCATCGTTTCCCAATCTTGCCCCGAATTGTATGGCACATTTATCATCGTAAACCAATTTTCCCCACCCTCGGGTGCATCTGCTTTACAATATTTGGAGGTGATATTGATATAAACCGTCGGATCATCCAGAATTTTTCCATTTTGTAAATAGTCAAATTCTTTTTTATAATCTTCTGTAAACAGAATGTTATGTAAATCTAATTCAGGGAACTGCTGCTTTATACCCCAATAAAAAATCAAGGCAGAAGTCGATTTTTCTTGGGCTAAGGTTCGTTCGGGATGTTTGATGTTTGGTAATAATTTACGATAAGTAAAAAACACATCCATATTGCTAATAATTGTATCGAAATAGCGCATATCTCGTCCAATTCGTAAACCCATCGCTCGTTTTTGCTCTACAATGATTTCATCTACTTTCGTATTGAAATGAAATCGAACGCCCTCTTCTTTTGCCAATTTGACTAGACTTTTAGTAATACTCACCATACCACCTTTGGGAATATATGCTCCAAAATGATGTTCAAAATGAGGAATAATACTCAGGATACCAGGTGCTTTATATGGATTTGAACCATTATACGTCGCAAAACGGTTGAATAATTGCACCAATTTTGGATGTTTCAAAAAACGTTTATTGACTTGATCCATCGTCGAAAACAAGTCCATCGTTGGAGCGAGCATCATCGCTTTCAATACTTTTGGTTGTAACCAAGTATTTCTTTTGTGTAAAGATTTTTCTAAAAATATCTGTCCAGAAATATCATATTTTCGTTGACTGTCTGCCATCATTTTTTGAAGCCGACTGGGATCAACATCGAGTTTTTCTTTGACTTCTTCACCAAACCGCTGAGGATCAGCATACGCCGATAAACGGATTTCGTCTTCCCAAAAATAATTACAAACAACAGGCAGTCGTTCGTATTCAATATAGTGTTTTGGGTTTCGATTGGCTAGTTTGAACAGTTCTTCTACATACATCGGCATTGTAAACAAAGACGGGCCAGCATCAAATCGGTAGTCTCCCATTTTAAAATCGGATAGTTTACCACCGGCATAGCTGTTTGCCTCAAATACATCTACCTGATGCCCTTTGACTGCCATTCTGATCGCACTTGCGATACCCGCTATTCCCGCTCCGATGATACCTATTTCTGCCATTTTGTATTATTTCTAAAAACCTAACACTTGCACGTTTCTTTTGTTTGTCCAGTAATCACCATTTAATTCTATTACTTTTGTAAAGATGCAACATTCCAAGCAAATTTTATTTACCGTTCTTAATTGGGGATTGGGTCATGCTAGTCGATCTATTCCGTTAATCCAAACCTTGATTGACCAAGGAGCGATGGTTACTATTGGTTCGGATGGAAGAGCTTTAGCATTGCTTCGAGAAGAATTTCCGGCACTAGAATGTATCGAACTACCTGCTTACAATATACAATATCCGACCTCCAATATGTTTTGGAATATTGGCATACAACTACCTAAAATTCTTCGAGCCATTCGAGCAGAACATCAGTTTATTCAAAAGTTAGTTCAAGAAAGAGAGATCAATGCTATTATTTCGGATAATCGTTTTGGGTGCTATTATTCAGGTATTCCGAGTGTCTTCATCACGCATCAAATTCGCATTAAAACGGGTATTCCCCTTTTGGAAACCGTGGTTCAGAAAATCAATGAATCATTCATTAAGAAATTTGACGAATGTTGGATTCCAGATTTTGAATCGACACCTAATTTATCAGGTGTTTTATCACATCAACACCAACTCAAAAATGTACAATATTTGGGTGCATTATCCCGAATGCAATACTTTCCAACAGCAAAAAAATATGACGTCATTGTCGTACTTTCTGGACCAGAACCACAGCGTAGTATTTTAGAAAAAGAAGTGATTCAACAATTGCAATCTAGTCATTTAAAAACGCTGATCGTTCAAGGAAAAACAAACACATATCAAGAAAAGCAACTCACTCCAAATATCAAAGAAGTCTCCTTTTTAACAACTCCAGATTTGAATAAAGCTATTTTGGAAAGTAAAACCGTCATTTGTCGATCTGGTTATAGTTCCATTATGGATTTAGTGGCTCTACGGCAAAAAGCCATTCTTATTCCTACACCTGGGCAAACCGAGCAAATTTATTTGACGGAACATCTAAGGCAATTACCCAATTTTATTGTACAACAGCAGGGTCACTTGGAAATAAAAAAGGGAATTGAATTATTAGAAAATAAAATAATGAATAGTGATTTGGTTTTTCCAAAAGAGCGTTATGAAGAAGTCGTTAGAGTGTTTTTGGAAGGATTT
>JAHDFQ010000045.1:9915-31024 GCA_020628085.1 Saprospiraceae bacterium | reverse complement strand
AAGGTTTTGAATATTTTGTGAAGTTTGCCCATTGTTCCAATCAAAAGCATAGGGCGGTGTACCGCCAGTAATTTGCGTGTTGATGGCTCCGTTTTGGCTATCTGAACAATTAAGTTCTACTATATTTGCAGCGGTATTGAGTTGGCTTGGTTGATTAATCGCTACTTCAAATGTACCAGAACAGCCATTTGCATCTGTGAGTGTCAACTCGTATAAACCAACAGGTAAATTATCAATAAAGGCATCATTAGAATTATTATTCCAGATATAATTATAAGGTGCTGTTCCAGTTGTCGGAGTGACTGTAATGTTACCATTGTTTTGACCAAAACAGTCAATCGGATGGACTTCCACATTCGCTTCAATTTCATCAAAAACAGTAATTAAAATATCGTCAGTATCAGTCAGCCCATTTTCATCTGTGATTGTTATAGTATAAGTTGTACTGCTAGTCGGCGTAACCGTTCGACTGGAAGCGGTTGTTCCATCTTCCCAGAGAAAAGTACAGGTAGAACAAGCGGAATTAGCGCTTAAAGTCAGAGACTCATTTGTACATATAGATTGATCTAAACCTAAACTGACATTCAATTGATATGTACCTTCCAGTTTTAAGATCCAAGTATCTATATTTCCTTTTTTTGCTATAATATCTCCGTCAGAAGACATGGTTTCTGTAGCAATATAGTAGCTTCCATCACTGGTTTGAATTAAATTCTTGGAGAACTCACTCGCTGAACCACCGTAATTGCGCTGCCATTCAAGGTTTCCGTTAATATCTGTTTTATAAATCCAAACATCGGATTTTCCTTTTGAAGCCGTAAGATTACCGTCAAAAGAACTGGAACTGGCACTCGTCAATAAGCCACCATCCAAGGTGATGATCGTCGAACTTGCTCGATCTTTTGAAGTACCACCATACGTTTTAGACCATATCTCATTACCAGCTGCATCCATTTTCCACAACCAAGCCTCTTCGTCATAATCTTGTCGAACACCTTCGGTATCATAATTAATAATTCCAGTAAACCCCGTCAATACATATTGATCGTCTAAAGTAGCAACGATAGATTGAAATTCATTGGTCGTTTCATTACCCACTAATTTTGACCATAAGAGAGAACCACTGGCACCTAACGCCATAACAAAGCCATCATTATTTCCTTTAGAATTGTTAAAATCACCATCATCTGAGAAAGTACTTCCAACAAGCAGTAATTGACCCGAACTGGTCTCCAAAACATCATTGATTTGATCTGAACGAGAACCACCAAAGCGTTTCTGCCAGATTATATTTCCAGAAGCATTTATTTTAATAACAAATCCATCAGAATAACCTTTTTTAGTCGTATTTTCTGGAAAATCATCGGACGAAGTAGTTCCTACTATCAAATAATTTCCATCTTGAAGAGTGATGATTTTACGAATTTCATCTAAGCGGTTTCCACCCAACGTCATTGACCAAAGTAAATTGCCGTCCATATCTATTTTTAGCAAAAATCCATCTCCATGTTGAGTTAAATTATTAATATCACCATCTGAAGAATAGCTTGTTCCTACTAAAATAAATTCATCACTAGTCGTTGAAATAGCATCATAAATGACCTCATGTTTACTACCACCATATGACTTTGTCCAAAGTATATTTCCCTGAGTATCAAGTAAGCTACCATAAGCGTCTAGTTGACCATTATTACTAGAAAAGTCTACATTATTGGAAGCACTTGACCCGAAAACCATCAACTGTTGTTCAGATATAGGAATAATAGTCGCCACATGTTCGTTGGCAGAACCACCAATAGTTCTTGACCATTCAATAGAGGATTGACCCAAAACTGATCCAACACAGAGCGATAGAAAAAGCGTGTAGATATAGCCTTTATTCATATAATATTTTTACGAAAAAAAGTTATCGGATGATTTGGGAAGTCTTAGTACACTGAAATTAAATTGGAATTATTCATTTTAAGATTCTAAGCGCTATATATACTTCCCCTCCTTAAACCTCCAAGACAATTTTGAGCTGCGTTTGCTATTGCCTGTGGCAATACTGATAAGCAAAAAAACGCCCGACAAAATTGCAAACAAGTAGTATTTGCAAGTCAAAATCATTTAATGGACAATTCCGAATTAAATTTCATATACTATTCCAACGAGTTTTGACCCCTTATTCATTCATACTAGTTTACAAGGGGCTAAAGCTACGTTGAAGTCAATTATTTTTACAGTAAACATTTTTTACAGTGTACGTAGCATCTTAAAAATCAAATATTTAGACAAAATAAAGTCATCAGACCATACTATTTTGATCTTTAATTGCTTATGCTAATCAAAATTATTAATTTTCGGTCAGAAATAATAACCCTCCTTTACAATTTGACTATAAGAATACATATTTGAATGTACTCTGATAATCCAAAAACATGAATAATCTAAAAAAAAGTATCCTTTCTTTAATGACCATTGTGACGTGTATTTGTTGTTTGAATGCACAACTACATATTGTAGCTGATAAGTTTGATGCTACCTACGAGGCTGGTGAATTGATGCACTTTTTGGTAACATCACCGACCACGGGAACGGCAAACTATACGATTCGATTCGATCAGAGAAGCCCAATTTTAGTGGAAGGAACAATTGATTTGGTGGCAGGACGAACGACCCGAATTCCGTTTCAAGAATTTGAGCCTAGCTTTGTATTGTGTCGTGTCACACAATTTGGAAGTTCTGATGTAGCGGCAGCAGCTTTTTCACCGTATGATATTGCCCCTTACGAAGATGAACCAGCAGATTTTGATGCTTTTTGGGATAGTATGAAAGCGCAATTGGCTAGTATTCCTATGGATACTCAAATTACACAGTATTCAAATACTAACTTGAGTACCACCTATCAAATCAATATGGCAAATATTGAAGGGCGAAGGGTGTATGGTTATATGACGATTCCAAATGGAAATGGACCTTTTCCTGCTACTTTAGTTATGCCGCCCTTTGGTAGTGGACCGAATCATACAAAACCAGAAAATTATGTAGCCGAACAAACGGGTATGATTGTTTTTTCGCTAAGTATACACAACGCTTTACCCGATGTAGGTGATAATAATGCCTATCAACCGAATCATTACGACCAAAAAGAAGGAAACTATTACAAATACGGATTGTTAGGAGCCGTACGAGCGATTGATTATATTTATTCGAGGCCAGAATTTGATGGTACGAATATGATGGTCATGGGTGTGAGCCAAGGCGGAGGTTTGTCTATCAGTGTTGCAGGTTTAGATCAACGGATCAAGGTTATGATAAACAGTATTTCTGCTTTATGCCAACATAGTGGTTTACGATATGGAAAAACAGCTGGACATCCTTATTTTATATTCAAATCACGTACAGAAAATGGCACTCCTACTCATGAAGCCAATACGGTGGAAGCTACAAAATACTACGATGCCATGAACTTCGCCAAACGTTTCAAAGGTACTTCCTTGACCTACATGAGTTATGAAGACGTGACTTGCCCGCCAGGGACGGTCTTTGCGGCTAATAATCAATTGCAAAATAGCAAAGTTATTTTTCACCGACGAGAAGAAGGGCACGACAGTCCTGATTATTGGCTGGGTCGTTTTGATTTTATTCGAGCGCAATTCCCAACGACCCAAAATGCCCCTGTGGGAACAAACACCAACACAGGTTATCAAATTGTAGCTAGTGCTGATATGACAACTGCCTTAAATACTCCAACAACAATTTCAGCTACCATCACTAACAATACTATTCCTCAATCTTATCCCGTGTATTGGGAAAAAGTTAGTGGTCCAGGAGGGGTACAATTCAGTAATGCTGAACAAGTGAATACAACTACTCAGTTTGATACCGCTGGGGAGTATTTACTTAGAATAACAGCGACTGATCGTGATTTTCCTGAGGGAGAAGCGAAGTGGGTGAGTCTGGTGGATTATGTGAAGGTGGTGGTGGAGTAGGGGATAATTTTTTGGTTAAATGATTTTATTTACTATTTGGGTACAGGTTTTAGATCGTTTATTTATTTTCTCGATAGTTTAAAGCACGTCAGAGACGTAATTGATATTACATTGAAGATTTCTATCTTCAATGAACGAGTGTTTTGACACTCGTTAGTTTAAAACGCTTGTTGGTTTGAAATTTTATCTTAAACTCATCTTAAACCCAATATCTAATTCGTCTCCGACGAATGTAATAATAGCATTATTACTTCTCCTTCAAAATAATCGCATCTATCGCCTTCTGTTTTACCATTGTATTAAACTTTGGTAATTCCATAGTTTTAACCGTTTCAAAACGCATCAATTCGGCATCAATTTTACCAATCAACTCATCTCGTACGGCGATCGCTTGATCGGTAGGTGGATAATCACCAGAATTAAGCGAGTTCAAATGTGCCAGTTTATTTGTTAAACGTATTGGGAAATTCAGTGGGTCTTGTGGACTTTGATTTTTGGTTTGGTAGAGGGCTTCTTCTATTTCGGTCATGGTTGAGTCGATAGTAGTCGCCAAGTCTCGTAAATCTTGATAGGTTGAGTCCGTTCCTAAACGATCTAAATAATTATTCATTTGTGAACGAATATCTCGAATTTCAATGATAGCTTCGTGGGCTTCGGTCACTTTATTGATAATCGATTGTGAAAAATCAAATTGTGCTTGAATGTCTTTTTCAGATGATTCTGATATAGGGTTTTGTAGAATTTCAAAAGTTTGAATAGTAGAAGCACCGTTTTTATTTAAGTGTACCTGATATTGACCAGGTGTAGCTTTAGGGCCATTCATATTCGCCCACCAAAGAATCATACCATCGAATTTCTTAGCACCTTCATACAGCATATTCCAAGTAAACAGATTTGCGCCTTCTTTAACCTCAATTTTCTCCTTTTTATCATTTGCATGATTATGAAAAGTTTGAATGGTATCACCTTGCATATCGGTGAAGGTTAACGAAACAGTATCTTTTTCTTTCCATTCTTTAATATGATAATGCACCATTACACCAGATGGATGATTCATCCCTTGATTTTTGACTTTTTTATTTTGATAACCACCCATTCGGTAGGTCGGCATGGGCTGAAATAGGTGTATCTCCTTATTTTGAATATCAGAAGATAACTGATGTAAAACGGTCAAATCATCTATTATCCAGAGACTTCTTCCTTGCGTAGCTGCAATTAAATTATTGTTTTTAATGGTCAAATCAGTAATAGGAACTTGTGGTAAATTTAATTGAAATGACTGCCAGTTATTTCCATCATCAAAAGAAATATACATTCCGTTTTCCGTTCCAGTATACAAAATGTCTTTCTTAATGGGATCAACTCGGATCACTCTAGTAAAATCTTCTCTTTTAATGCCATTAGTGATTTTTGTCCATGTTTGACCATAATCTTTGGTTTTAAATAAATAAGGTTTGAAATCCCCCGTTTTATAGGAAGTCGCCGCCAAATAACAAGAACCATCTTGATGTGGGTCAACTTCTAAACTATTTATCATACACCATTCGGGCATGGTTGGAGGTGTAATATTTTTCCAGTTTTGACCTGCATCTTTACTAATATGAACGAGTCCGTCATCCGATCCGACCCACAATACATCTTTTTCTCTTGGTGATTCTTGCGCTGCGAAGATGGTACAATAATATTCTACTGAAGTATTGTCCTTTGTGATCGGACCACCTGAAGAAACGAGTTTGGTGGAGTCATTTCGAGTCAAATCAGGACTAATGATTTCCCAACTCTGCCCTTCATTATAACTCACGTGTAAATGATTGGAAGCAGCATATAATTTTTTCGGATTGTGAGGGGAGAAAAAGACAGGGAAGTTCCACTGAAAGCGATATTTCATACCTTCTGCACCATGTCCCATCGGATTATCTGGCCAAACACTAATAGAACGTGAACGACCCGTTTTATGATCTTTTCGCTCTAAAAATCCATCGTAACAACCACCATAAACAATATCATTATCTAACGGATCAATAGCAATATGACCACATTCACAACCTGCGGTAGATTCCCAATTCTTTTCAGAAATAGAACCACCTTCCGTTCTATGATCTATCCGAACCGTGCTATTATCTTGTTGAGCAGCATAAATCCGATAAGGAAAATGATCGTCTGTCGTCACGCGATAAAATTGTGCCGTAGGCTGATTATGATAGGTTGACCATGTTTCGCCACCATCGTAGGTAATTTGTGCACCACCATCATCACCAATGACCATTCGATCTGGGTTTTCAGGAGCAATCCACAAATCATGATGGTCTGAGTGTTGAGAATTAAATTTTTTGAATGTTTTACCACCATCATCCGATCTAAAATACCGAACATTTAGAACATAGACCTTGTCTTCGTCCTTTGGGTCAGCATAAATTCGTGAATAATACCATGCTCGCTGACGTAAATTTCGATCATCATTGAGTTTTGTCCATGTTTCTCCTGCATCATCCGATCTAAAAACACCACCTTCTTTAGCTTCGATAATTGCCCAAACTCGTTCGGAGTTGGCTGGGGAAACAGTGATGCCACTAATGCCGAGTGTTCCTTTAGGTAAACCTTTATTTTCGGAAATATTTATCCAAGTTTCACCACTATCCGTACTTTTCCAAAGACCAGAACCGTCGCCGCCACTTTCTAAACTGTAAGGCGTTCGACGCAATCGCCACGTAGAAGCATACATAATACGAGGGTTGTTGGGATCGAATGTTAAATCAACGGCACCTGCATCCGCATTAGCAAATAATACTTTTTTCCATGATTTCCCACCATCTATACTTTTGTAAACTCCACGATCATTACTATTGGTATAAATATTTCCCAAAACAGCCGCAAATACAATGTCTGAATTAGTTGGATGTATCCGAATCCGAGGAATATGACGGGAATTTTCCAAACCCATTGATGTCCATGTTTTTCCAGCATTAACACTCTTCCATATACCATTTCCAGAGGATACATTACCTCGAACGGTGACTTCGCCACCTCCAACATAAATTACATTTGGATCAGAGTCACTTACAGCAATAGCCCCAATAGAACCGCCAAAAAAACCATCAGAAATATTATTCCAATGACGTCCACCGTCTTTCGTGCGCCAAATACCGCCACCTGCTGCACCAAAATAAAATAAATTGGGTTGACCTGCTACGCCTGTAACTGCTGCTGATCTTCCGCCACGCCAAGGACCTACATTACGCCATTCTAATGAGCTATATAAAGATTCATCAAAAGTGATATTTGAATTAATTACTTTTTGTTTCTTACTCTTTCTTTGTGCTTCCATATTAGGTAAAAAAGACATCAAAATGAGTAAGAAAATGATAGATTGGAGAAGTGTATTTATTTTCATAATGCTAAGATAATAAATATGTCAAATGTGTATAAATAGAAAAAGAGAACACTTCTTTAAAGAAGATTGTTAATGTCTAAACTGAAATGAAACCCGACTTGGGGAAATATTTGTTCCTTCTCAAAAAGGTCGTACTTTTGTGCTGTTTAGAGTAGGAAAAGATTTGTTAATAGTACCAATATAAATGAATATAGTTATCGCAGGTGCGGGTGCCATTGGGTTTCATTTGGCAGAATTACTTTCAAAAGAAGATCAAGATATAACATTAATTGATACCAATGATGAGGTACTCACACAGGTCGGACGCCACTTGGATGTGTTGACGATACATGGCGACGCCACTTCTATAGAAATCTTGGAACAGGCAGGACTAAAAAGAGCGAGACTTTTTATTGCTGTTACCACTTCGGAAAAGACCAATTTGCTATCTGCCATTTTAGCAAAACAATTGGGTGCACAGAAGACGATAGCCCGTATTTCCAATATCAATCATTTAGAAGCAGAAAATAAAGAACGATTTAAGAACTTAGGGGTAGATGCTTTAATTTCACCTCAAAACTTGGCAGCATTAGAGATTCAACGTTTATTACAAAGAGCTTCTTTTACAGATTTATTTGAATTTGAAAATGGAAAAATATCTGTAGTTGGATTTACATTAGATACCATTTGTCCACTAATTAACCAAACTATTGAGCAAATAGACGAGCGATCTAAAGATTTTCCTTTTCGGGGAATTGCCCTTTTGCGAGGTGATAAAACCTTGATTCCAAACGGAGATACCATCTTACACAAAGGGGATCATTTATATATTTCTACTCAAAATCAATATTTGAGTAAGGCAATGGGCTTTGTAGGAAAGCAACTCAAACCGATTAATAATGTGATGATTATTGGTGGTACAAATTTGGCATTAAGAACGGCTCAGTTACTAGAAAAAGAATATTCAATTACTGTTGTCCTGAAAGACGAAGAACAAGGCAAAAAATTTGTTCAAACCTTACAAAACAGCTTAGTTATTCATGCTGACCCTAGTGATATTGATGCGTTGAAAGAGGAAAGTTTGGAGAAAATGGATGCGTTTATTGCACTCACCCCCAATTCGGAGATCAATATTATTTCTAGTTTAATGGCAGAAGAACTAGGGGTGTATAAAACCATCGCTATGGTGGAAAATGTCAATTATACTCGTATTTCTCAAAATATTGGTATTGATACGATTATAAATAAAAAATTAGTCGCTGCCAATAATATTTTTCGATATGTACGAAAAGGAAAAGTGGAAGCAATTGCGAGTTTACATGGGGTGAATGGCGAGATTATTGAATTTGAAATACATCGTAAAAACAGACTATTAAACAATCCAATAAAGGATTTGCACCTACCAAAAGAATCCATTATAGCAGGAATTGTTCGTGGAGAAACCAGTTTTGTGCCCAATGGCGAATCCTACTTTGAAATCAATGATAAGGTCATTATTTTAGCGTTGCCAGAAGCCATTCATCAAGTCGAAGAAATATTCAAATAATGGTCAATCTAGGAATTGTAGCAAATGTCATTGGCGTATTACTGGTCATATTAGGCGGCTTTATGTTGACCACCTTACCTTTTTCATTGTATTACGATGCACACGATAGTTTGGCCATTGTTCTTTCCGCACTTTTATCATCAAGTGTGGGATTTTTAGCTTGGTTTTTTACCAAGAATGCAAGCAAAAAGATCGGTAAACGAGAAGGGTTTTTGATTGTATCTTCGGGCTGGTTATCCGTTTCTTTTTTCAGTACTTTTCCATATTTGTTTAGTGGTGTGTTACCTGAGTTATCCAATGCTATTTTTGAAAGTGTCTCTGGATTGACAACCACAGGGGCATCCGTTATCAATGATATTGAAGCTATGCCCAAAGGGATTTTGTTTTGGCGAAGCCTAACGCAATGGATTGGTGGAATGGGAATTATTGTATTAACGGTGGCCTTATTTCCCTTATTAGGTATTGGTGGTGTAGAACTGTTTGTCGCCGAAGCTCCTGGGCCTACTTCTGATAAGATTCACCCAAGAATTAAAGAAACAGCAAAACGATTGTGGTTTATTTATTTAGGGTTGACGGCTTTTTTGATGCTCGTTTTATGGTTAGAAGGCATGACCTTTTATGATGCTGTAAATCACGGATTAACAACGATGGCAACAGGTGGTTTTTCAACTAAAAATGCCAGTATTGCTTATTTTAGTAATCCACTCATTCAATATACGATTGCCTTGTTTATGTTTATTGCAGGCATTAATTACACTATTATTTACTTTAGTTTAAAAAGAAATTTCAAGAAAGTTTGGAGTAGTGATGAGTTCAAAACCTATGTGATTCTTATTCTTGTTTTAACAAGTATTGTCACTTTTATCGTATATCATATAACGGATAATGGACTAGAACAATCGTTTCGAGACACGATCTTTCAAGTTATTTCTATCATTACTACAACAGGTTTCGTATCAGCTGATTATACTTCTTGGACACCAGCTATTACCATCGTTTTTTTTATTTTACTATTTTTAGGAGCTTGTGCAGGTTCAACGAGTGGTGGTGTAAAGATTATCCGTCATTTGGTGATTTTTAAAAATACATTTTTAGAATTAAAGCGACTTTTACACCCTAAAGCAATCATTCGAGTTAAAGTTGACAAAAAAATAGTTGCACCAAGAATTTTGACACATATCTTAGTATTTATACTATTGTACTTACTAACGTTTGTAGTGGGATCTATCGTTATGACGGTTGTTTTTTCAGACTTTGAACAACCATTAATTACGGCGATTGGAGCGGTAGCTACTTCCCTAGGCAACGTTGGCCCTTCTATTGGAGAACTCGGCCCAGTCGATAATTTTGCTAAAGTTCCTATGATTGGAAAATGGGTATTGATCTTTTTAATGTTATTAGGACGACTGGAATTATTTACAATATTAATTTTATTCACACCGTTTTTTTGGAAGCATAATTAATTTGTATCCAAAACAGGAATCATTCGTCATAAATAAAGTTGAGAATTATCCTTATTTTGCAATTCAAAAAATAACACAAATTTCATATATGTCAAATACAGAAAAATTCATTGAAGAAATTCAAAACGGATACACCTTTAAAGGACCTTCGGTAGTACTTGGTGGGGCAATGATTGATGGAGTATGTCAGACTGATACCTTGGTAAAACTTCCTTTAGGTACGATGAATCGACATGGCTTGATTGCAGGAGCAACAGGTTCTGGTAAAACCAAAACACTTCAAATTATTGCTGAACAGCTATCGAACAATGGTGTTCCTGTCTTGTTGATGGATATAAAAGGTGATTTGAGTGGAATTGCAGCTTGTAGTCCTGGACACAAAAAGATTGATGAACGACATGCTAAAATTGGATTGCCATTTATCTCGGATCAAAGTCCAGTAGAATTTTTGAGTTTATCAGACGAAAAAGGAGCAAGATTACGAGCAACCGTTTCGGAATTTGGACCTGTTTTATTTTCCAAAATATTGATGTTGAGTGAAACGCAATCTGGGATTGTTGCCGTCATTTTTAAGTATTGTGATGACCATCAAATTCCATTATTGGATTTGAAAGACTTGAAAAAGACATTGCAGTTCATAACCGATGAAGGAAAAGAAGATTTTGAGTCAGAATATGGAAAAGTTTCAACGGCTTCAACAGGAGCTATTTTACGTAAAATTGTAGAATTAGAACAACAAGGCGCAGATGTTTTTTTTGGAGAACGTTCTTTTGATGTGGATGATTTAGTTCGGATTAATGAAGATGGGAAAGGAATTGTTTCTGTGTTGCGCCTAACGGATATTCAAGATCGGCCAAAGCTATTTTCAACGTTCATGCTGCAAATGTTAGCGGAAATTTATGCGACATTTCCAGAACAAGGTGACGCTGATCGACCTAAATTAGTTATTTTTATAGATGAAGCCCATTTAGTATTTGACCAAGCCTCTCCAGCATTAATGGATCAAATTGAGGCTATTGTCAAGTTGATTCGTTCAAAAGGAGTCGGATTATTTTTTGTTACTCAAAACCCTGCTGATATTCCAGAAGATATTTTAGGGCAATTGGGTATGAAAGTACAACATGCGCTTAGAGCATTTACAGCAAAAGATCGAAAAGCGATCAAGCTAGCGGCTCAAAATTATCCATTATCAGATTATTATGAAGCAGATGAGTTGTTGACTAAATTAGGTATTGGTGAAGCTCTAGTCACGGTTTTGAATGAAAAAGGGATTCCAACACCGCTGGTGCATACATTATTACGTGCGCCACAATCAAGAATGGATGTATTGACTAATGAAGAGATTGATGCTATTATAAACGAGTCAAAATTAATTGATAAATACAATGAAGTAATTGACCGTGAAAGTGCCTATGAAATTTTAGGTGCGAAAATTGAAGAAGCGCAAAAAGAAGAGCATCAGGAAGAATTGCGAAAGCAAAAAGAGAAAGCTAGGAAAACCACTACTCGGTCTAGATCAAGTTCTCGCCAAGAAAAAAGTATGATCGAAAAAGCAATGAGTAGTTCGGTCGGAAAAACAGTCATGCGTGAAGTAACAAGAGGCTTATTGGGAGCTTTAGGGATTAAATCGAGTCGCAGAAGAAGTAAAAACAGTTGGTTTTAGAACTAATTCAGTCTATTATGGAACGATATGTTAATCCGTTGACAGATTTTGGATTTAAAAAACTATTTGGTTCAGAACCAAATAAGTTATTACTTATTGATTTTTTGAATCAAATTCTTCCAGATCGAAAGATTCAAAATTTGACATATGCTTCTACAGAGAGACAGGGCTTGACGGAGGTAGATCGAAAAGCGATTTTTGATTTATATTGTGTTGGTGATCAAGGAGAACGTTTTATTGTGGAAATGCAAAAGGCAAAGCAGAATTTTTTTAAAGATAGAAGTGTGTTTTATGCTTCTTTTCCTATACAAGAACAAGGAAAAAAAAATCAATGGGATTATAAACTAGAACCTGTATATTCTGTTGGAATTTTAGATTTTATATTTGATGATCACAAGGAAGATACAGAACTCCTACATATTGTTGAATTAAAAAACCAGCGGTGTGAAGTATTTTATGATAAATTAAAATTTGTATACTTAGAGCTACCAAAGTTTAAAAAGAAAGAAGAAGACTTAGAGACACATTTTGACAAATGGATGTATATATTTACCCATTTATCTCAATTACAGGATCGTCCTGCAAAACTCCAAAATCGAATTTTTAGAAAACTTTTTGAAGCTGCCGAAATTGCAAAATTTACACCAAAAGAAAGAGAAGCTTATGAAGAAAGTTTGAAATATTACAGAGATATAAAAAATGTAGTAGACACTTCAAGACAAGAAGGTAGAGAAGAAGGTAGAGAAGAACGAAATATAGAAATAGCACAACAAATGAAAAACGAAGGTTTTACGATAGGTCAAATTAAAAAAGTAACAGGATTGTCGGATGTAGATATTGAGAACCTCTAACAAGTCATATGTTCGTATCAATATAGGGCAATTTCCATTCATATTAACAATATAAAAAACAGTTTTAACAAAAAGACAACACAATTGACATAACAATTTGCGTCATTATATTAGTTATTCAATCAGAATCATTAATTTTGTGAAACTTTTTAATTCTGAATTTTAGTATGTTAACAGTCGAAAACAATCTTACTTAATTGCTGTTGGCATCAAAACTATAAATTATTATCAAAACATGAAGAAGTTATTAATTGGTCTTTTCTCACTTTGTTTGTTTTTAACGACTACTCAAGCACAAGTAGATACACCTGAACAGGCACTTAAATCCGCAAAAAAATTATTGAGTTCTTATAACACCGCTCCATCAGATAATGCTGATAAACTGGAGCAGGCAAAAGAAAAAATTGACTTTGCTGTAGCTGACGAAGCTGTAGGAAACACCTACAAAGCTCAAATGATGAAGGCTAAAATCTATACTGAATTAGCTGGAAAAGATGTGACGGATTTTACATTAGCACAGGTAGCAGGGAATGATGCAGCTTTTGTTCCAATGAACCCAACTGCTGGAATAACGGCTTTCAATGCCTATAAAATGGCAATGGAGAAAGCAAATCCTAAGAAAAAATTTGAGAAAAAAGATGCCTTAAAAGGTATTCAAGAAGCGGCTGTACATCTAAGTACTATTGGAAATATGCAAACTTCCAAAAAAGATTATGGAAACGCCTATAATTCATTAAATACTATCTTAGAAATGAGAGAAGTATTGAACGAGAATGGTATTGAAACCTTAATTACAGATGAAGCAGATTTAAACAACCATAAATATGTAACAGCTTACTGTGCTATGATCTCTGATCGAGATGATGCTGCAAAAGCTCTATTCATGGATTTAAAAGAAAATAATTACCACGAAGATGGTGCAGTACATGCAATGTTATTCAATTTAATGAAAGACGAAGATGAAGCAGCAGCAATGAAGGTTTTAAAGGAAGGAGCAACCGCTTATCCTGCAAATAAAGAAATCTTATTTGCTAAGATTAATTACTACATCCAAAAAGAAGATTATAAAACTTTGAAAGGAGAACTGGAAAAAGCAGTAGAGGCTGCTCCAGATAATCCATCTGTTTTTGCTGCTTTGGGTAATGTTTATATGAACCTATTTCAAGATGAGTTTGCCGCAGGTAATGTTTCCGTATCAGAAGAATACTTCAAACAAGCAAAAGGATATTACGAAGATGCTTTGGCTTTGGACGAAAACTTATTTGATGTACAATATAGTATCGGGTCATTGTATTACAACAAAGCAGTAGAGGTGACTAAAATTATGAATGATCTTCCAATCAGTGAAAACAAAAAATACGATGCTTTAAACAAGGAAGCGAAAGGATTTTTTGAAGAAGGTTTACCATATTTCAAGAAAGCAGAATCCATGAATCCAAGTGACTTAAATACACTAATTGCATTAAAAGAAATTTATGCTCGATTAGATGATTTTACCATGTCTAATGAATTTAAAGATCGTATTGGTGAAGTGCAAGCTGGAAAAACGATTGAAAAGTCTTATTTCTAAGTCATTAAAAGAAATTTTAGCTGAAAATTATTTTCAGCCTCTAAAGGCGTTCCGAAACATTCGGAACGCCTTTTCTTGTTTTCAGACCTTTTTTGTAATTTGAGAGCTAAGTAAGGGGTACTAAAAAAGCGGGCAGAAATTTTTGAGATCAAAAAAATGCTGAACCTGCCTGCCGCAGGCTGGATAGCCGCAGAATAAGGCGTCTGAAGCATTATTTTGATCTCTTTCAGAAAAAAAATCCGCCCGTTTTTCCCCTAGAACTACTAAAGACAAAAAATAAGTATGAAAATTTTACAAAACTGCTCGAATGGACTAGATACACTTAACGAAACGATAGGTAAATTAGTCTCGTGGCTCACTACAGCACTGGTTATCATATTTTGTTATGATGTCGTCATGCGTTACTTGTTCAGTAATACGGCCGTTTGGATAACAGAATTAGAATGGCACTTCTTTTCACTGATTTTTCTGATTGGTGCAGCCTACGCTTTTAAACATGATAAGCATGTGCGAGTGGATGTGTTTTATAGTAATTTTTCCGTCAAGGGAAAGGCACTTATTAATTTTATAGGCATTACCATATTTTTAATTCCTTGGTGTCTGGTTATTATTAAAGCTTCCTATAATTATGCGAGTTATGCTTTATTGTTGAATGAAGGTTCTGCTAATCCAGGTGGTCTACCTTATCGTTTTATTATCAAATTTTCAATAACCGTTGGGTTTATATTATTACTTCTTCAAGCGATTTCCGAATGGATGAAAGCGTTAGTAGTGTTGCGTTCAGATTGAGGTCATGAAAATAAGCAGTAGTCATTCTACTTCATTGGGGCTACCCCGACTAATGTCACCACAACTCAAAATATTCAATCTGTCTGTTTAATGGAAATTTTAGCACTAATCCTGTTTTTTCTCATTTTTATATTTATCCTTTTTGGATTTCCAGTTGCTTTTACGCTAGGTGGTTTATCTATTATATTTGGCTACTTTACACTAGGTATTGATTTTTTCAATTTTTTGCCTTCCCGAATTATGGGAACGATGAATAACGTCGTGTTGATCGCTGTTCCATTATTTATTTACATGGGAATCATGTTAGAAAAGTCGGGACTTGCAGAAAGTTTGTTGGAGACGATGGCCATGCTGTTCGGAAAAGTTAAAGGTGGATTAGCCATTTCTGTAGTCATTGTCGGTGCATTATTAGCGGCTTCTACAGGAATTGTTGGCGCAACAGTTGTGACGATGGGATTAATCAGTCTACCTACCATGCTGAAACGAGGATATAAAACCGAACTAGCTGTTGGTACCATTGCAGCCTCAGGAACACTCGGTCAAATTATTCCTCCGTCTATTGTACTGGTTTTACTAGCAGATACATTGAGTAATACCGCTAATAGTCAAGGTGTTGATGTTGGAACGATGTTTACTGCGGCTTTAATTCCTAGTTTTTTATTAGTCGTGATCTATGTGGGATATATTGCCATTTACGCCTATTTAAACCCTGAAAATGCGCCTAGCATTCCAGATGAAGAAATAGCTGTTTTTAGAAGTCAAGGAATGATAGGACGAGTAGTCAAAGCCTTTTTATTGCCTTTTTTATTAATTGTAGCAGTACTGGGATCTATTTTTGCAGGCATCGCTTCTCCAACCGAAGCTGCTGCCGTGGGAGCGATGGGGGCAACTATTTTGACAATCATTCAAGGACGATTCAGTTTGGATATTTTGAAAACAGTCATGCAGGAGACCACACACTTAACTGCAATGGTGTTCATTATTTTAATTGGTGCAACCACGTTTTCATTAGTATTTAGAGGGTTGGGTGGGGATCATTTTTTAGTAGAATTAATCAATAACTCGAATCTATCTCCTATGGGATTTTTGATTTTGGTAATGATAGCTATTTTTATAGCTGGATTTTTTATTGATTTTATAGAAATCATTTTTATTATTGTGCCAGTTGTTGCACCTGTTTTTGCTAGTTTTGATATGAATTTGTTGTGGATTGGTGTGTTGATTGCTATGAATTTACAAACCTCCTTCCTCACACCTCCATTTGGTTTTGCCTTGTTTTATTTGAAAGGAGTAGCCCCTAATGGTGTGACTACCCAACATATTTATCGAGGCATTATACCTTTTATTATCATTCAGGTCATTTTCTTAGGAATTATTGCCCTTTTTCCAAATTTGGTTTTAATATTTGTAGAATAGAAAATTTATAAAACAGACAACTATCTACATTTTAAATGGTTTGTTGATTGTAACACAGCCTTTAGGCTGTTAATGAGAAAGAGTAATATAACAGCCTAAAGGCTGTGTTACCTCTTGTATAAATATTAGTAGAAGTAAATGATAAAGCAAGTAGAGGCTGTAATGCCTACTAAATGGGGTAACTTTAATATGTTGGCGTATGCCGATGATAGTGGTAATTTGATGCCGCATATTGTTATGGTCGCACGTGATTTTGATCCTTCCCAGAGAGTTTTAGTTCGTATTCATTCAGAATGTTTAACGGGAGATTTGTTTGGTTCTAAACGCTGTGATTGTGGTGAGCAATTGGAAAAATCATTACAACTAACCAACCAAGAAAAAGGCATTATCATTTATTTGCGTCAAGAGGGGAGAGGTATCGGTATCATCAATAAGCTAAAAGCATACAATCTCCAAGATCAAGGTTTTGATACGATTGATGCCAATACACACTTAGGATTTGAGCCAGACGAACGTGATTTTAGTATGGTTATTCAAATACTAAAAGAACTAGGCGTTCAAAAAATAAATTTATTGACCAATAACCCATTAAAGCTCGAGGTGTTCGATAATTCGGGTATTGACGCTGAACGAGTTGCTCTTGAAATCCCTTCACACCAAGAAAACTTTGGTTACTTGAAAACCAAAAAAGATAAAATGGGACACCTTCTAAACGAATCCCTTCCTGATTAGACATAAATTTTGTTTACATACTTATGTATCTTTTCCTGTCTTTATATAAATATATAATTAAAAATAACTTATATATTTTAAAATAAACATAACGACTTGACTTAGTAGTAGTTGTTAACGTATTAAGATTTTTTTTAATATTAAAAATACCGTTAATAGGGTATTATTTAACTAAGCATATTCCCGTATATTTGTCGAAGTATTTATTTATTAAATATCCCACATACTTACCGATTATAACTTTCTGCACCAAACGTGTAGAAGCACACATTTAGTTCTAATACCGTCAAAAAGTGGTCTTTAGACCCAATCGTTCAAATACTATTCATATTTGTCTTATTAACAAGATAAATATATAACGATATATTAAGATAGTTAAATCGTAATCGGTTTATGGGATGGCCTCTCTCCGCATTTTATGGAGGGGGGCTTTTTTGTTGAAATAAATCATAAACACTAGTTAATCAACTCATTAAAAAGAAAAAGGTCGAAGCGGAATACATCCACTTCGACCTTTTTTATTAGACTGTAACTGTAATAGTCAACTGGTGACTTCAAGTCATCAGTTGACTCTAAATGTTATTTAAACAGGACGATTTTGTCTTGTCTTAAAGTTACTTGTCGTTTTCTTACCATCAGCAGAAGATGTCTTTAAATCATCTGTCGTGTAAGCTACAACTGGTGTTGCAACAAAGATAGAAGAGTAGGTACCCACAATAATACCAATTAGCAAGGCAAATGCAAATCCGCGAATACTACCACTACCAAAGATAAACAATACCGCTACTACAAATAAAGTTGTCAAAGACGTGATTACGGTACGGCTCACAGTACTGTTTACCGCCATATTTATCACTTCCTCTTTTGATTTACCTGTATAGGTATTCATAAACTCACGAATACGGTCAAACACAACCACAGTATCATTGATCGAATAACCGATTACGGTCAAAATCGCTGCGATGAAGGCTTGGTCGATTTCTAAAGAGAATGGAACAATGCCTTTCAAAATAGAGAATAAAGATAATACAATGATAGTATCGTGTACCAATGCGGCAACGGCACCCAAACTATATTGCCACTTGCTAAATCGGATGAAGATGTACAAGAAGATCAACATCAAAGCGAAGATCGTTGCATAACGAGCGCTCTTAGAAATATCATCGGCAATCGTTGGCCCAACTTTACTAGAACTCACCACATGTGTTCCAATTCCATCAGGTGCTTTAAACTGCGCTGCGTCTAAGTTTCCACCAACTAATCCGTTGATTCCTTCATATAATTTAGAAATAACTTCGTCAGCAGCACCATCTTCGGTACTATCAATTAAATAACTTGTTGTTACATTAAAGGTATTTTCAGTATCAACGGCCTTTACAATAGGTGCAGCACCAAAAGAAGTTGTTAATGCTTGGCTGATTTCGTCATTTTGAACCTTCACACCTTCCGCAAACTGTACATTATACGAATATCCACCTTTGAAATCTACACCTAATTCAAATCCACGTGTAATCATTGAAAGGATTCCTAATACGATGATTGTACCAGAAACGATTCCAGCTATTTTACTTTTGCTTAACCAATCGTAGTTGACATTCGCAAATGCATTTTTAGAAGCACCAGACCAGAAATTAATATCATTTCCTTTACCTACCCACCAGTCGATCATCATACGACCTACTAAAACGGCAGTGAATACAGAAGAAATTACACCAATTGCTAATACAACAGCAAAACCTTTAATTGGCCCTAAACCAAAATAGATCAATACAAATGCTACTAAAAGAGTGGTAACGTTGGCGTCAATAATAGCAGAATAAGAATTAGCGAAACCATCTGAAATAGCTTGTAACTTGGTTTTTCCTTCTCGAAGTTCCTCTCGAATCCGTTCGTAAATAATCACGTTAGCATCAACCGCCATACCAATAGTCAAAAGAATACCTGCAATTCCAGGTAAAGTTAATACCGTACCAAAAGAAGCCAGCGCCCCTAATACAAAAACGATATTTAGTAATAATGCTAAGATAGAAACGATACCACCACTGCTGTAATAAAACAACATAAACGCTAATAATAATCCAAGTCCAGCGATCAATGAAGTCAATGAACGAGATATATTTTTCGCACCCAATGAAGGCCCAACTAATGATTCTTGTATAATTTCTGTACGAGCAGGTAGTTTACCAACTTGTAAAATGTTTGCTAAATCCTTTCCTTCTTGAATACTAAAGTTACCTGTAATAGAAGAGTTTCCACCTGTAATCGCAGAACGTACACTTGGTGCAGAAACTACCTCACCATCTAAAACAATGGCAATTTCTTTATTTCCGTTAGCTACGGCAGCTTGCGTCATTTGACCCCAGATTTTTGTTCCTTTATTGTCCATTCTTAAAGAAACTTGTACTTCACCTGATTGAGGATCAGGATTAGCACTTGCATCTGTCACATATTCACCATCTAAAGGCGCACCATCTTTTCCACGTTCTTTCTTGATCGCATATAATTCGTATACATCTCGTTCTGTAACAACATCATTTGTTTTCATAGGGTCTTTGCTCCACATGAAAATCACATCATTTGGAAATAAAGCTTTGATGTCTTTACGCTCTAAGTATTCAGTAATAGATTTGCGCTGATTTTTAGATGCATAACCCATTACTGATGGAGAAAATTGACCTTGATTCAAGGTTAATTTTGATAATAATGGCCCTGTTCCACTTGCTAATGCATTGTTCACATCAACTGTATCGACTACAAAACGAGAGCTATCAATGTTTCCTAAATCATCTTTGAACGTGTATAAAGTATCCAAACGAGTTTCTGTTTCAACTTCTGCTTTTTCTCCACCAGCTTCTAAACGTCTGTCTGCTTGCTGGAAAGCAGATAAGATACCGCCCTCAGAATTTCTATACACATTCCAAAACTCCAATTCTGCCGCAGCCGATAAGAAGTTACGAGCTCGTTCTGGGTTATCAATACCTGGTAATTCAACCAAGATCAAATCACGACCTTTATCCAATGAGATATTTGGTTGAACCACACCCAATTTATCAATACGTTCTTTCAAACGTTTGAAAGTCAAATCAACCGTTTCATCTGCTTTTTCACGAATAATTTGTGCGACTTCACCATCAGAGGTTGAACTATTGACTCTTTCACGAATAGATTCATTACGCAAAAAGATTTTAGACAATTGTTTATCGCCTTTCAATTCGTTCCAAGCATTACTAAATAATGTGACGTAATTATCTTGCGTATTTCTTTGTGCTTCACTAGCTGCATCTAATGCTGCAACAAACGTTGCATCTTGGTTTTTACCAGATAAGACTTCGATAAATTCACGTAAATCTACTTGCAATACAACACTCATACCACCCTTCAAATCCAGTCCCAAGTTCAATTGACGAGATTTTAAGTCCTGATAGGTGAATTCACCAATTAATGGTATATTCAAAATGTTTTCACTAGACATAGAGTCTAAGAAATTGGATCGAGCAATTTTGTATTGCGTATTTTTTAACGGACCTTCTTCCAAATTGCCTACTACGGATTGTGCATAACTATCTGCATTATTTTCCACACTATTCGTTGGGAAAATGTAGAATAGTTGAATACTGCAAACCAACAGCATCAATACTAGAAAAAACTTAATTAATCCTTTACCTTCCATGATAATTTAATTGATTTTAAAAAAGGTGTGACTATACATTCGATAAACAAATAGTCAAAATTTTA
>JAHDFQ010000045.1:0-9815 GCA_020628085.1 Saprospiraceae bacterium | reverse complement strand
TTGATTTTAAAAAAGGTGTGACTATACATTCGATAAACAAATAGTCAAAATTTTAATGCAACAAATATAAGCGTTTTACCTATCTATAGCTATTTTGTTACATACGAAGACTTACATTATTGTTACAATGAGTTATATGCAATGAGGCTAGAAAGTCATATAGTTAAGGATCATTTTAAACAAATCGGTTAAAATTTGAATATTTGGATAAGGATTGCTAAGTTTGTACGCTTTCTATTTATAAATAAGCAATGTTGAAAACATATACCTAATAAGTTGACAAGTAAAATTTTATAGATTTCAGTTGGACTATTTAGGTTATTTTTTAAATTAAATCTCAAAAAATATTATGGGTTTATTTTCTTTTCTTAAAGATGCAGGTGCAAAATTATTAGGACGTACCGAAGAAGCACCAAAAGTAGATGTTCCAGTTGTGAACTCCACAGAAACAGTAGCAGAAGCAGAAGTATTGCGTCATCAAAAAATGATGCTGCTTAGAGGAGTTATTGATAGTTTAGGTTTGGGAGTCAACGATTTAGAAGTGGACTTAAATGACGATAAAGTAACTGTTTACGGAAGTGTTGACACAGAAGCAGAAAAAGAAAAAGTAGTTTTGGCTCTAGGTAATGTTGCAGGTATTTGCACTGTAGATGAACGATTAAAGGTGAGTAACCCAGAACCAGCAGCTCGTTTTCATACGGTTGTAAAAGGAGATACATTGTCTAAAATTGCTAAAGAATTTTATGGTGATGCTATGAAATATCCAGAAATTTTTGAAGCTAATAAGCCAATGTTAAAAGATCCAAGTAAAATTTATCCTGGACAATTATTGCGTATTCCTAATCTATGATTTAGATTGGTATACTAAAATAATTATTGCGAGCAGAGTATCTTTGATGCTCTGCTTGTTTTATTTAAATCCAAATCTACTAAAATGACATCTACAGCCATTCAATATAGTTTGTTTACTGATTTTGATATTCATTTATTTCGAGAAGGAAAGCACTATCGCCTTTTTGAAAAATTGGGTAGTCATCCGATGAAAGTGGATGGTGAGCAAGGCACTTATTTTGCCGTCTGGGCACCCAATGCTAAGCAAGTAAACCTGATTGGTCATTTTAATGATTGGAACAAACATAGTTTACATTTAATTCGACGATCTGACGGATCAGGTATTTGGGAAGGATTTATTCCTGATATTGGTCATGGAGACGCCTATAAATATGCAATTTTATCTCAAAAAGGGATTTGGCTAGAAAAAGGTGATCCGTATGCTCGATATTGGGAGGAACGACCCAACACGGCATCTATTGTATGGGACGGAAAATACGATTGGAAAGACAAAAAATGGTTAACCAAACGAGCTAAACAAGATAAAAATGCGACGCCGTATTCCGTATACGAAGTTCATTTAGGTTCTTGGAAAAAGAAGAATGACGGAACAGAACACGGATTTTATACCTACCTTGAATTGGCTGAAATGCTTGTTCCCTATGTACAAAAAATGGGTTTTACACACGTTGAACTCATGCCTATTATGGAATTCCCGTACGATCCATCTTGGGGCTATCAAATTACGGGCTATTTTGCCACCACAAGCCGATTTGGTACACCTGAAGATTTTAAATATTTGGTCGATACATTTCATCAAGCAGGCATTGGAGTAATTTTAGACTGGGTACCATCTCATTTTCCGCAAGACGGACACGGATTAGGGTATTTTGACGGTTCTCGTTTATATGAACATGAAGATCCACGTTTGGGTTATCATCCTGATTGGGAAAGTCTAATTTTTAATTATGGACGTTATGAAGTGCGTTCTTTCTTGATTTCTAATGCGATTTTTTGGGCAGAACAATTTCATGCAGACGGACTTCGGGTAGATGCAGTTGCATCCATGTTGTACCTCGATTATAGTCGAGATGAAGGACAATGGTTGCCAAATAAATATGGTGGAAATCAGAACTTAGAGGCGATTTCTTTCTTACGAGAAATGAATGATGCGCTTAAAGCTGAATTTCCAGATGTAGTCACTATCGCCGAAGAATCCACAGCATTTTCTGGAGTATCACGACCCACAGAAACTGGTGGTTTAGGATTCGATCAAAAATGGATGATGGGTTGGATGCACGATACCCTCAAATATTTTGCTCGACCTTCTATTTACAGACAATATCATCACAGCGAAATTACTTTTAGTTTGATCTATGCCTTTTCGGAAAACTTCATGCTACCACTTTCGCACGATGAAGTCGTACACGGCAAAAACTCCCTTCTAAGTAAAATGCCCGAAGATGAATGGCGACGTTTTGCCAACTTGCGTACCATGTACGGCCTGATGTTTATGCACCCTGGCTCTAAACTCCTTTTTATGGGTGGTGAGTTCGGTCAATACACCGAATGGAACTTCAAATCTGGACTAGACTGGTCGGTATTAGAATACAATCATCACAAAGGTGTGCAACAACTAATTATAGATTTAAATCAGTTGTACAAATCTAATAAAGCGACTTACGAACTTCAATTTGATCCTTCAGGTTTTGAATGGCTATCGCACGATGACTATAAAAATGGAATCATCACGTTTATCCGCAAAGGAAAAAAAGCGAATGACCAATTATTGGTAGTTTGCAATTTTTTACCCAATGTTCATGAAAATTATCAAATCGGAACACCTGAATCTTCTAAATGGAGATTAGTGCTCAATTCCGATGATAAAGTATATGGTGGAAGTGGATTTAAAGCCCTATCCCAACTAGAAACAGCACCAATTGAAAAGCACGGCAAAGCACAAAGCATTGATTTAAAAATTGCACCTTTATCTGTGATGGTGTATAAAAAGGTAACGAAGCGAGGTAAGTAATAAATTCAAATGATGAACTGTCTTATAATCGATGATGAACCTCTTGCACAAGAAGTAATGGAATTGAATATTTCTAATGTGTCTTTATTAATCTTTTATTACATAATACAATACCGTATTGGCAGGCTATGATTTAATATCTAAACATGTAGTGGATTTGATGTCTATAGATATCGAAATACTAGGTTTGAGAATTTTGATTATATTAGAATCCTTAGAAATCCATGTTTTGATAACAATAAGTTAACATAACAATTCAGTAATCTCATATTTATTTTAATTACTTTTGATTTTAAATTTATTATCAGTTAAAAGATTAGAGAAACCATCAAATCTTTACTCACACATATATACCACCAAATTTATAACTACTGCTATCTGATGTAAACTACTCAAAAAGTAGTGTTATTTATAATTATTTTTTACTCATAAAATCAAAACATGAAAGTTTATTATTTAAAAACTGGTTTATTGACCATATTGTTAACGGTATCTATTAGTTCGTTTATTAGTGCTCAAAAATTTGTAGAAGTTGTAAATAATTTTTCTAAAAAGAAAATTACTTACATCACTATGGATGATGGCTCAGAAATAAAGGGGAATATTAAGGATTTAGATGCCAAAAAAGGATTGATTGAAAAAATTAAAATTTTAGACGCTGATGGCAAAAAGTTGAAAATCACACCTGATGACATTAACTACATGTATGTTGCCCCTACTGCTGTATCTAAATTAGGTAGTACTATTGATTTGATGAAAGATGCTTCGAGATGGGAAGATACAGATCTAGATAAAGACATTATAAATAAAGGATATGTTTATTTAGAAAAATCTGATGTACGTATCCGAAAGAAAACTCGAACTTTAATGGTTCAGTTATTAAACCCTTCTTTTTCTAGTAAAATCAAAGTGTACAACGATCCAATCACAGGTGAAACTGCTTCTGTTGGAATTGGAGGTGTGAAATTAGCAGGTGGATTAGCTAAGTCTTATTTTGTGAAAAAAGCAGGTGAAAAAGTGGCATTTGAATTAAAGAAAAAGAATTATGATGAAGAATTTAAACTGATCTTTAGTGATTGCCCAGCACTAATCGAAAAGTATGGTGATAATCCTAAATGGGCTGATTTAGAAAAGCATGTAATAGAATATTCACAGTGTAAATAATTCTAGCTTTAAAAAAAAAAAAATCAAATAAGGGTGAGTCGATGAACGGCTTGCCTTTATTTATTTACAGGGTATAATTTGTTTGAATAAATGATCTGAACAGTTTAAGCCGATTTTATCCATCTTTAGTCGAGTTACATAAACCTACTACCTATAATTTTACGTTATTATGAGTACAACAACTTGAAATACGTATGAAAAATCCTTTTAAAAAATACGGAGACGAATATTCTGAACTCAAACTCTGGGAAAAAATAAAGCAGTTTGCCAAACAAGCAGGACAAAAAACGGTCTATTCTGCTCTGCTCTTGTATTATGCGTATCGTCGAAAAGATACTCCAACCTGGGCTAAAAATGTAGTCCTTGGAACACTAGGTTATTTCATCGCACCTATTGACGCTTTACCTGATTTAACGCCATTGATCGGTTATACCGATGACTTGGGTGTATTGAGCTTTGGTTTGGTGACTATTGCCTCATATATTAATGAAGAAGTAAAAGGAAATGCTCGTGAACGTCTTCAAAAATGGTTCGGTGAGTACAATGAGGAAGAGCTTAATGAAGTAGATAAGCAATTATAAATCTAAAAAAGGTAAAATGTCAGGTGGTAACTGGAAAGATATGTTTAAAGGTGTTCAAGAGGGTGATTATAATTTAGTAGAATATTACCTACGGTCAGGCATTGATCCCAACTATCAACATCCTGAATATTTAGCTTCTGCCTTAGTCGAAAGTATCCGATATAACCATTTGGACATTACTAAATTACTATTGGATCATAATGCCAACCCTAACATAAAAGAAATAGACGAAGGGGATACGCCACTTTCGGTTGCGACAAGCAGGAAGAATCAAAATGCTATTGATTTATTGAAAGCATACATTAAGTAAATAATTTTTCCTGCAACTTCCGATACTATCAAGTGTTTTTAGTACAGTATGTGCTTACAAATTAGTGTCGGCATTAAATTAGGAGGACTATGAAAAAAATGGTTGGCATTCCCAAAGAAAATCGAAAACGGATCGTCATTGTTGGAGGTGGATTTGCAGGTTTAAAACTAGCAAAATCGCTAAGAAAAACAGACGTTCAAATTGTGTTGATTGATAAAAATAACTATCATCAATTTCAACCACTTTTTTACCAAGTCGCTACCTCTGGATTAGAACCAAGTGCCATTTCTTTTCCATTGCGGAAGACCTTTCAGGATCAAAAAAATCTTCATTTCAGAATTGCAAAACTTGAACGAATTGATGCAGTACAAAACTGTATTCAAACGGATTTAGGTGTGCTAGAGTACGATTATTTGGTATTGGCTATAGGTGCTGATACCAATTATTTTGGAAATGAAAATATTCGTAAACATGCCATACCGATGAAGTCTACTTTTGAGGCCATCGAATTGCGAAACTCGATATTATCCAATTTTGAAAAAGCATTAAATGAGTCTGATACAGCAGAAACTGAACGATTGTTGAATGTCGTGCTAGTTGGTGGCGGACCAACAGGAGTAGAGCTAGCAGGTGCTATTGCTGAAATGAAAAAGTATATGCTGCCCAAGGATTATCCAGAATTAGATTTCAGTAAAATGCACATTTATTTGATTGAAGCGAGTGACAAAGTGTTGAATGGATATTCAGAACAATCATCTAAAAAAGGAAAAGCATACTTGGAACGTTTGGGTGTCAATGTCTTAGTGGATACTAAAGTAAACGATTTTGATGGTAAAACCGTGACCTTTGAAAACGGCAAGACCATAGCCACTAATACCATGATTTGGGCGGCAGGGATTAAAGGTAATATTGCTAACGGACTTGATCCTGAAATAGTAGGTAAAGGAGGTCGACTGAAAGTCAACGCTTACAACATGATACAGTCGTATTCTAATATTTTTGCGATTGGAGATATTGCTTTAATGACCAATGATGATTATCCAAATGGTCATCCGCAAGTAGCGCAAGTTGCCATTCAGCAAGCAGAAAATTTAGCCAAAAACATGAAACGACTGGGCAAAAGCAAAGAACTAAAACCGTTTTCATACTTTGATAAAGGATCATTAGCGACGGTTGGACGAAACTTAGCCGTTGCAGATTTGCCATTTTTTAGTTTTCAAGGCTTTTTTGCTTGGGTACTTTGGCTGTTTGTACATTTAATGTCTATCGTAGGTGTCAAAAACCGAGTAATTATTTTCATCAACTGGGCATGGAAATATTTTACTTACGACCAATCGCTACGTTTGTTGATTCGTTCTGATAAAGACATAAAGCAAACTACTCCTTAAGATTTTAATGTATAACGATCAACTTACTGTTAATCTTTATATTGTTTTGATTATCAGTAACTTGAATGTTGAAAGTGCCAGCAGGTATATCTGAAACATTTAATGAGACCGTATTTATACCTGCATGGATATTAAATACTTTTTCTTTTAATAACTGACCATACATATTGAACAAACGAAGGGTTGAAGTACCTGAATATATGTCACTTTTAATCTGAACCATTACATTGCTTGAACTAGGATTTGGATCAATATTTACAAAGAAATCAGTCGTTATAGTTGTTGTTGAAACCGCGGTGTTATCCGCTTCAAATGTAGCCTGTTGAGGTACGAAATTTCCCGTTCCATTGGGGACTCTTGCGAAAGCAATATTCGTTTCTTGATTTTCAAAAAACACTTCATCTACGATCGTTCCATTTTCATGAGAAAGGTACACATCACCTTTTGTTTTATTAAGTTTAAAACTACTGTGTAAGCCTGTTTGTTGGACATCACGATCTGCCCAAACGATTAAATAATTTTGAGCCTCAATGATCGTATCAGGAAATTGCCAATGTTTTAAAACATCTATATCATTACTCAAAAAGAAATCTTTTAAATTAATATCAGCATCGGTATTGTTATACAATTCAATCCAGTCGTCTGCTTCACCATTAGGGTCAAGGATTGCAACACCAGTATTAGATGCCATGATCTCGTTAATAACCAAATCCCCTTGTTCAACGGGTGTTTCATTAGACGGACAATCGTTTACATAAGTGAATAATTGTTCATCTAATAAAGTATGTTGGATACCAATAAAATCTCTAACTTCTGCTACTGCTGCTTCAAAAGAATCCATATCTAAAATAGGATCATTGTCTACTTCGTTTACTAACAAATCATAATATTGAGTGATTTTTTCCTGCAAACGATCTTCATTAAATGCTGAATCACGGAGTTTGCAATACATATCTAAATATTGTAGTCGCAACACATCGTTCTTTAGAAACTTATCAGCTAAAATATTAGGAGAACTGCTCGGAACTAAGCCAATGGAAGAACCCTGAAACATCGATAAATTATAATCCCAAGGTATGTAAGTGTACTTGCCCAAACGATTGTCGAAATAGGCATAATAATTTCGATTGAGATCAATAAAACTATCTTTTGCCTTTATAAAAACGTTAGCAATGTAATATCGAATAAACGGGTCGATGTCTAAAATATCGGGTAAAACTAGATGTAAATCTGAATTGGGAGTCGATTCTACAATCGTTAAAAAGTCCCCGTATGGCAAATCATTATTTTCTTCAAACTTAATTATGAAATCCATATCTAAAAAAGACTTATAAAGCGCACCCTTATCACTCGCAAAACGATTGTCTATAAACAAATCATCAACCTGTTCTATAATGGAATAAATTCCTTGATAAACGTCGTTAAAATAGACTTTTGTCAAACTTGTCCTAGGACTCTTAAGACCTACTGCTCTCAATATATGATAGGACATTATTTCTCGCATAAACGATGGATCAACATAACCGCCATGTAAATTAATCTTTTTCAATCCATCATATCGTTGACTATTGAATAATCGATTAAAATCTATTTTGAGGGGTGTTTTATCATCGAAAGCAGTAACACCACCTTTTCCCCTAATACCCACAGTATCCAGTACAACGCCGTCAATAGTGACTAAGCCAAACGAATAAGGAGAACCGTCTGGGGAAAAGATATTGGCCAAATGTATATTCGCTAGCTCAGGTAAAGTAGCATCACTGGTAATACGAATTTCATGAATATAACTATCATCAAAAAGTTGATCGCCTTCATATTGTGCAAACAAAGTAGGTGTGTAGTAGCATAGAATCAATGTTATTAAGGTAGTGTGTTTTAGTTTCATGGTTGTTTTTAGTTGGTTAAGAAGTTCTGTCGTTTATATACACGGAGCATTTTAATGAAAAGTTGGGTGAATTTATAGTTTTATTTGATCTAAATGCTAACCAATTGTCATATTAATTTCTACAGATTCATTATTTTTATAGCATTATTTAATTGTACAAAATAATCAAAAAACAAAAAATATGTCTAATCTCTACCAATCATTTTATTGTACTATGCTGATTTGTTGTTTGGCAGTTTCTGTACAAGCCCAGTCCTTTAATTTGAATTTTAATAGTGAATTTACAGCCATTCACGAAATGGAAAATGGTCATTATTTGCTTGCTTTTAATCAGTTTACAAATGGTGAAGATAATTATGGGTTTTCAACTGGCTGGATAGAGTTAGATGAAAATCTAAATTCCATTGATACAACCTATTCCGCTGAAATTACAGATTTTCAAGGTGATTTCTATGGAAGTCGAATTAAGCAGTTTATAGAAAATGATGCTGGTCAAATTTTAGCCATTTATGAATATTTTGATTGTGATTATTTTCCTAGTGATGGAGTTGTCTACTTAACTGACGATCCATATTATATACAGACTTACAATAATCTTTTAGATATGACATCTTTTGGAACAGGGTATGTTGGTATTCCAAAGGGAAGTAATCGTATTACATTATTAGATAATGAGCTTCAATATGAAGATCATTTAACTTTTAATACTAAAGTGAGCGATATTCTATATTTAGAAAATGATTTGATTGGAGTAGCTACAGAAGACCAAATTCATGTTATAAATAAAGAAGGGGTAAGTACCTTTTTGTATGAAACTGGTGCAATGCATTTAAGTACAATAAATGATACCATATTTGCTATATCTGAAAGTCAATTTTATTTATTTGATTTTGAACTTAATCTTTTGGAAGCAAAAACACATAACTTGGTAGAGTTGCCACAAGATATATTTGATCCAGCTTTGAGATTTAAGCAAATTGAAGATCATATTTATCTTTTCAAGGAATATACACAGACCGAACAATTAATTGAAATCAGTGAAAAAGGAGATTCAGTTAGAATGGTTACTTTACCGAATGGAACAGTAATCAATGATTTATATGAGAAAAATGCATTGCTTTATAGCATTGGTTTTGACTTATCGGGCTTAAAATATGATATTGAAACACATCTTATATATCCTCCAGATAAACGTTCTACATGTTCAAGTATAAAAGCTATTGACTTTGATACACCCATCAATACAGAAATAGATATTTCTTTAAACAATATACAAGCAGGAAATGATTCGTATGCCATAAATGCAAGTTGCAATTTTCCTTTTGGAACTAATAATAACTTGGCAAATGTTTATTGGAAGCTTATTGATGTAGATATTAGCAATACTGGAAATAAACCTATTTCATCTTTTGCAATTAAAGGAGAATTTAGAAGTAGTTGTAATTCTAATTGTGGTAGTTTTTACACTTTCGATGAATGGATTGATCTATCAGATAATCCAATTGAAGCAGGGGAAGTATATACATATACGATTGCTTCGGTAGAAACACCCCAAAGAATAAAATCACCAGATGACGAATACGAACTCTGTCTTTGGGTGTCGAATGCAAACAACGAGCAAGAC
>JAHDFQ010000044.1 GCA_020628085.1 Saprospiraceae bacterium | reverse complement strand
GATATATTTTTGCATATTTTTATCGTGTTCAAGTGTTCAAGTGTTCAAGTGTTAATGTTCACAGCGTTTCACACATTAATACGTTAACACATGAGCACATTAACACGTCTATTTATCGTACAAATTTAAGTATTGTTGTGGGAAGGGGAAGGTTTTCAATTAAAAAGTTGAAAGATGACAATTGAGTTATTTGGTGAACACGTGTTTAGTTGTGCTGCTTTTGCTTAATTTTTTTAGCTTCTAATTCTTCTGGTAACACGATATTTTTCAAAACAGTTGATTTTATTCCAGATAATATAGTTGTCCACCAATTAAATAAGAAGGATTTTTCGGTTCTTCTTTCCGAATACATTTTACCTGTTCTCAATACATTATTCTCGTCGGGATTATTTTTATTTCTGATTAGAGTATTTACTAATTTGGAGAAGATTTTTCGGGTACTTTTATCGTCTTTAAGTAGTGCAATATCGAGGTCTTTATACTTAAATTTCATTGTTCCATCAGAGGAAGATAAATCTCCTTTTCCAGTAAAAGTTAATGCACTCATTTCTCCATCTTTAATTTGTAAGCGTTTTGAAAACGTCAAAAATTGATTGAGTTTTTTCAAGTCAATTCGATCAATTCGACCATCGAAATAATACGCTTTTTGTGTATTAAAATTGGGGAATTTGAAGTTCAATTCAACATGACTATCATTAATAAAATCACTTTGAACTTGGACATGCGTATGTGATTTTTGAGTCTCAGGTTTGTTCGTCAAATCGGAAATATGTGCGTATATATGATGCCATTTTAGCGTTCCTATCTCATTGTTTTGCCCCATTTCTTCAAGTGTAATAGAGCTATTTTTAACCAACAAGCTATCTATTTGAATAGGTATTTCGGACATGGCTAAATGTTCATAAAAATAGGTCTTAGTACAGGTCTGACAGGCAGATTTTCTTTGGTCAATAAATACATTTAAGAAACCATTTTCCAGTGTGATACTTTGGGTGATAAATGACTTTTTTAAGAATAATGACTTGGTGGAAAAAGGCGAAATAGAAATTTTCGGAATTTGTAGATCTAATCTGGCTTTTCGATGAGGTAAGGGGGATATAAAGTTTTCTTTACTTCTTTTAGGACGTAACTGAAAATCTGAAATGACTAATGTTTTATCATTGAATAGTTGAGTTTTTTGTATAAACAGGTTATGATTTTTTTTAGTATCGTTTGCCTTTATTTGATGAGCAACACCCGTTATAGATACCCAATTTGTGACAATACTGTCTTTATCAGGTTGAATAGTTAGATCAATGATATTGGTAGAAAAGGAATCTATAGAAATTTTTTGAATATCCTGTTTTGACCAGTTCAATTTACCTTTATGAATCTGTATTTCAGCTATTGATATTTCAGGAATCGTTGGTTGTTGAGCCGTACTATCGTTTAATGTTTTATTGTCAAGTGTAGAAGCAAAATGAATATCTACATCTTCAAAAATAACATCTTGAATCACCAGTTGATCTGCTAGAAAATATTTCCAATAACTCAATCCATGAATATGTGTTTTTGAACTTTGAACTTGCAACTGTCCATTTATTTTTGGTTGTATATGAATCGACAAATTATCAATATCCAAACAACCCGTAAACAAATTTAAACTAAAATCACTACAAGAAATTTGAGAAGATTCCGTCAAAACTTGTTTAATTTTCTTGTGAGCAATTACAGTGATTGTAATCAACAAACACCCTGCAACTATGAATGCACCGACAACCCTTTTTAGAAGAAATGTATTTGTCTTTGCATGTTGGTTCATCTTGTGAATAGAGTTAACGGTTTTGTTTATTAATAGTATTTTAAACTACTGACAATACCATTTAAAAAGGTTTTTAATCAGAAGGTAGTTCTTTACCTCAAACGGAACAAGGAGGTGGGAGTTCAAGACCACCCATTTATTGTTTAGTTGCTTGCTAAACGAATCATCTAAAACCAAAAACGGGCATTCGACTATTTGCCGAACACCCGATCTTGTGTATTTTTAGAAAAGTGTGTATTCTTTGATTCAAATTGCATAGCAATTTAGAGAAATGGTGATTGGTTAATTAGTGATTAGGTTTTATTATTTATTTTATTTTAGAACAAGACAACTAATCAACCAATAACTAATAACCTACAAGTTGCTTCGCAGCTTGCTTTACTTTATCTTAAACGCCTTTTTTACTTTAGAAACCATGTCTAGCTTCTCCCAAGTAAACGTTTCTACTTTTTTAGTTTTGACTTTTCCTGATCCGTCGACTAACGTAACGGTTTTCTTTTCAGATGCACGTCCCATGTGTCCATAAGCTGCTGTATCCGAATAGATTGGATTTCTTAATTTCAATCGTTTTTCGATAGCATAGGGGCGCATATCAAATAGCTCTTCTACTTTTTTAGCAATTTTACTATCGGATAATTTTACGTTCGCACTACCGTAAGTATTGATATAAATATTAGTCGGACGAGCCACACCAATCGCATAAGAAACTTGTACTAAAACTTCGTTACAAACACCTGCTGCCACTAAATTTTTAGCAATATGACGAGTCGCATAAGCTGCCGAGCGATCTACTTTTGATGGATCTTTTCCAGAAAAAGCACCACCACCGTGTGCGCCCTTTCCTCCGTACGTATCTACGATGATTTTACGACCAGTCAAACCCGTATCTCCGTGCGGCCCACCGATAACAAACTTTCCAGTTGGATTGACATGGTAAGTAATGTCTTTACTGAATAGTTTTTGTACTTTTTTATTACATAATTTTTTGACTCTAGGAATCACAATATTGATGACATCTTTCTTGATTTTCGCCAACATTTTTGCATCTTTATCAAAATCATCATGCTGTGTAGATACCACAATTGTATCAATGCGCTGTGGTTGGTTATCGTCTGTATATTCAATCGTTACCTGAGACTTAGAGTCAGGACGAAGGTAAGTCATGTCCTTTCCTTCTTTACGAATATCAGCTAAAACACTTAATATTTTATGTGACAAGTCCAATGCCAACGGCATATAATTATCTGTTTCATTAGAAGCATAACCAAACATCATACCTTGGTCACCTGCACCTTGATCTTCTTTTTTGGCACGTTCTACACCTTGATTGATATCAGGAGATTGTTCATGAATAGCAGAAAATACACCACAAGAATTGGCTTCAAACATATATTCAGACTTCGTATAACCAATACGCTTAATCACATCTCTAGCAATTTGCTGTACGTCTAAATATGTCTTTGATTTTACTTCACCTGCCAAAACCACTTGACCTGTAGTTACTAATGTTTCACAAGCGATTTTACTACTTGGGTCAAAAGCTAAAAAATGATCGACTAGAGCATCGGATATTTGATCGGCAACTTTATCTGGATGTCCTTCAGAGACGGATTCAGAAGTAAATAAATAGGGCATAATTAATTTATGTTTTTCTAAGGATCACATTTAAAGAAGAATGTATTGATCCAAAATGATTTATAGGTTTATTGAACGGGCAAAATTAGGAATAGTTGGGACTTATATTATTAAATATTCAACTATTTCTTAGGTTTCTTGTAAATCGGAACAGTAGAGCAGGGCTCACCATACATCATACTTTTAGCATAAGGACGCAAAGCCTTGGTTAATGCGACATAAGCCGAAGGAGGAACGGGTTTATTACTACAACCTTTAATGACAATACGCTTCCCTTCATATTCCGTTAGATCAATCGCCTCCACAGATCGTTGAAAAGCAACCAAATAATAGGCTTCTTTATTACCTTGAATAATATCCGCAGCCACAGGCTCTAAATAAGTAGCGACCAACATGTATGCCCATACAGGAATAATGGCATCAGCACTACAATAAATAGCTACATTTTTATCTGCGTATTGCGACCAATCCAATTCCTTTAAGGCTGTACGAAAATCCTTTTCTTTCAGGATCATTTCCATAAAAAGAAATGGTTTGAGATCAAACTCTACGACTTCTTTCGTAGGAAAAAAATCTTCCAAATTAATTGTAATTAATCCGCTAGCTGCTACTCGATTGACTAAGGGTTTATCCATTTTCTTCTTTTTTGACCTTTTCTTCTATCGGTGCTTGTTCGCCAATAGAGGTTTCAGGTGCTTTAAAATCTTTGGGTTTAGGTAATTCGGTCATATTTTTAATGCCAAAATAATCCATGAAGCGCTGACTGGTTCCATATAATAATGGTCGTCCTGGTCCTTCACTTCTTCCCTTTATTTCAACCAATTCCTTCTCCAAAAGTTTTTGAATCGAGTAGTCACAACTCACACCACGTATTTTTTCCATTTCTGCTTTTGGAATAGGTTGTTTATACGCAATAATTGAAAGTGTCTCAATGGCAGAACGAGACAAACGTTTTTTGGTGGTTTGTCTCAGGAATGTTCCAATTGTTCCGTGATAAGCCCCTTTTGTTAAAAATTGGTATCCGTCAGCTATTTCAGCAATTTCAAAAGCAAAATCATCAGAAGCGTATTTTCCTTTGATGGTTTCTATAGCCTCCAAAAGCTCCGTTTCCTCAAATTTCGTTTCAAAAGTCGTTTCTAAACAAGATTGTATTTCATCCAAAGTAATGGAATGATCGGTTGTGAAAATGAGACTTTCTATATGTTGTGCTAAATATTCCATGGTTAAAAAATTGAAGCCGCAAGGTACGAATTTATTGAAGATTGGTATGATATTAATAGGTCAGAAAATAATTTACATCTAAGCGGGGGGCAGGTCAAAAAACTGTTTGACGGAGGAGTTTTTTTTGACGAGAATTTTTTGGTTCGTTTTTTTTTCGATTGAAAAAAATGAACGATGACTAAGAACAGAACCAATCAGAATAGGTTTATTAAGTGAGGTCTAAAGATTTAGTGTCTTTTTTGAAATGAAGAAACACTTTTTATAAACATTTCACCTATATATTTTTTACATTGTCAATTATATTTAAAATTCACCTTGTTATAAATATCTAGTATGTCCAATAAAGCTGCTTTTATCAATGATCTTGATTTACCTCTAATTGTAGCACCTATGTTCTTGATTTCTGGTCCAAAGCTAGTGATCGAATGTTGTAAAAATGGAATTGTTGGAACATTTCCTGCCTTGAATCATCGTTCAACAGAAGGTTTTGAGCAGTGGGTTATAGAGATAAAAGAAGCCTTAGCTACTTTTGAGAAAGAAACAGGTAAGAAAGCTACTCCATTTGGTGTGAATCTAATTGTACATCACACCAATCCTCGTTTAATGGCAGACTTAGAGGTTTGTAAAAAACACGAAGTTCCATTGATTATCACTTCTTTAGGTGCGGTGTCTGATGTGATTGATGAAGTACATAGTTATGGTGGTTTGGTATTTCACGATGTCATCAAAAAGCGTCACGCACAAAAAGCCGCTCAGGCAGGTGTAGACGGATTAATCTTAGTTTGTGCAGGAGCAGGTGGACATGCAGGGACATTGAATCCAATGCCGTTTGTAGCTGAAGTCCGTAGTTTCTTTGATAAAACGATCATACTATCAGGTTGTATGAGCACAGGACGGGATATTGCATCTGCGATGCAAATGGGTGCAGATTTGGCATATATGGGAACTCGGTTTATCAATGTAGAAGAGAGTAAAGCCGATGAAGGTTATCGAAATATGATAATCGAATCAGGTGCAAGTGATATTGTCTATACGGCTGCTGTTTCGGGCGTAGCTGCCAATTTCCTACAACCAAGCTTAGAAGCTATGGGCATCACCAAAGATCTTTGGGATAAAAAAGCAAAAATTGATTTTGGTAGCGAATTGGATGCTGCTAAAGCCGAAGCCAAAGCTTGGAAAACCCTTTGGTCGGCTGGTCAAGGTGTAGCGACGATTAATGATGTATTACCTACGGGAGAGTTGGTAGATCGGTTGAGGTCTGAGTTTCGTGAAGCGATTGAGGAGCAGGCGAAGTGGTTGGAACGGTAGTTCAAAAATGAGAAAAGTGTTAAATAATTATAAATGGAATTTCTCTGTTATTTTGACGACTTTATTATGGGGGATATTATTGTTTTTCGTTGTGAACGTGTATGATTCATATGCGGATTTGAATATACTTTTAACTTTTGCTATAATAAATGTAGTCTTAATCCTTTTTCTTGAATTTAAAAATTTGAAGAAGTTGAATGGTGTGTTTTGGTTATTTATCTACCTTATGCCAAGTCTAATAATATTTGCTTTTTATTGGTTTATAACTTTAATTGATAACAGTTGAAGGTTCAGTTTAAAACACCAACTCCTTCGTCGAACCCTCAATCATTGCTTCGATGGCTTTAAAAACATTGTTGGGACGTTGGTTTCGCCAGTTGACATCATTATAATAGTCACCGAGATTGGCATAATGTTGAATACGTTCAGATTGCATTTCTTCTTGAACGTGGGGTAGGAGGTTGAGAAAACAAATCCAGCCATCTTCTTCTTTTACGTCTTCGTACCATTCTTCATAATACGCATCGTCAGAAGCATGGAAGTTTAGGACATTCTCACAGATCAGGATATATTTATGAATGCCGTGCTGGGCAAGGTCGTCTACAATATTTCGTTTGAGGAACATGACATCGTTTTGAAGACAATCGTTCCATTCACCAATCATTTCTAAAATAGCAAATCCCTTATCGTAGTTGACAAACAAAATTTTGGTGTACAAGGTAGCTGAACCGAAAGCATCCCATTGTGGATGAATGAAGTAATTGTATATTTTTTGGGTAAACCGAAATTCATCATAGACCTTTCCATAAAAAGGGGATTTGGAGTCCTTACTAGCGATGTAGTGGTCACGCCATTTGAAATGTGGTTCTATATCGTGCATTTATATTTATTTGTTCCTACTGCCTAGTGTTGGCAAATATATAAACTATCTTGTTGGTAGATTGTCAAATATTCTACATTTTCATCAAAGTGAAAATCAATATAATCGAAACTAATAATGTACCAAATAGTTTTAACGGGTCCTGAATCTACTGGAAAAAGTACTTTAGCAAAAGCTTTAGCTGACCGATATAATGTGTCTTGGGTACCTGAGTATGCTCGTTATTATATAGATCAATTAGATCAACCATATCACAAAGCGGATTTGTTGCAAATTGCTAAAGGACAGTTAGAAAAAGTACAACAACATCAAGCCTCGAACCAACAATTATTATTTATAGATACGTTTATGTTGGTTTTGAAAGTTTGGTCTGAATATAAATATGGTGATTGTGATCCTTGGATTTTAGAACAACTTCAACAAAACAAACCCGATTTATATGTGCTGTGTGATATTGACGTGCCTTGGCAATATGATGAACAACGAGAACATCCGCATGTGAGAGCAAAACTTTTTAATATCTATAAAAATGAACTCACCCAGTTAAGTGTACCATATGTTATTGCTAGTGGAAATCTTACCCAACGATTAGATCAAGTCCATCATCAACTTCAGGCTTTGGGTGGTTTTGAGTCGTAGTTCCAAATTAGGTGGGACTTTAAAACTTTACAAAAATTATCAAAATAATAAAACTCCCTTGGAAAAAGGTTCCTTCAAGGTGGTTTTAACCCCTTATCAATATCATTATTTGGACTTTAATTACTTTTTATGGTTACTAAAAATAGGGCTACAATCATATAGTTATTGCCAATATGTCATGTTGTTGTGTTGTAAAAATGTCACTTTGTCTTGTATGTTCATGTGTAATCAGTAAAAAAGTCCTAAAAATTGGAATGGAACAGCGATTGATAAAGGATAAGTGTACTTCGGTACGAAATTTAAAAACTAAAATTATTTAAAAATAAAAAATCTTTATAGTTATGTTTTACACAACAGCTTATCCAAAAAGAAGAAGAAAATCAATTGCACACAACAACGATTTTAATCGAGTGTTAAATCATTTTTTTAATGACAACATGCAGTCAATGAGAACTCCAACTAATCGACCTGCTGCTAATGTCAAAGAAACAGATGATAGTTTTGTGCTAGAATTAGCCGTACCAGGGTTGACAAAAAAAGACATTCATATCAACATCGAGAAAAATCTTTTGACAGTAAGTGCAGAAAAAGAAGTGACCACTAAAGAAGGCGAAACAGTAAAGCGTTCAGAATTTAGTTTTAATGAGTTTAAACGTAGTTTCCAATTGCCAGAAACAGTAGATACCGAATTGGTAAAAGCAAAATTCAAAAATGGGGTATTGAGTATCACATTACCGAAAAAAGAAGAAGCAACACCAAGACAAATAGAAATTTCCTAGAAACCGATGTCTATCAAGTAAGGAGATGACTCTAGTCATCTCCTTACTAAACAACCAAGTGGAAGAATGGTCTCGGATCGTTCTCCCACAACGACCCAAAACCGATGAGGTGGAGGTGTTATTATAAATGATAATGCCTCCACCAATTTTTAAATTTAAAAATCGAGGCAAATCAATAAAATTATTTGGCTCAGCAAAAAATATAAAGTTATGAAACCAAATACAGTTCAAAAATCGAATCATAGTTTGAATACATTTATGGATAATTTTTTTAACCGCAGTATAAGCGACTTTGTTGGACGAGATACGAATGCGTCGCCAGCGGTCAATATTGTAGAAGACGAAGCGGTATTTCGGATTGATCTGGCTGCTCCAGGACTCGAAAAAGCAGATTTTACTCTGAAAGTAGAAAAAGATCACCTCACGATTGGTGCTCAGAAGGAGACCACGACCGAAACCGAAAATACAGATTATAAGCGACGAGAATTCAATTATCAAAGTTTTCAGCGAAGCTTTCAATTATCAAAAAACATTGATAAAGAGGCAATTACTGCGAACTATGAAGATGGCATCTTAGCGATTACGCTCCCTAAAAAAGAAGTAGTCGTAGAAGACCAAGTTAAAACAATTGAGATTTCGTAAAAGAATAACCGAAAGTGAAGAGGTGACTCCAGTCATCTCGTCACTCAAATAACCCCAAAATACTCGTTTTAGAAGTTTAATAGTAGATTTAGTTTTTCATGATTTGGATGGAAGGACATTGCTTTGGCAGTGTCCTTCTCTTTTTTTTGTTCCAACCCACCAAAATCTATTTTTTTGCATCTATAGTGATGAATGTGTTTTGAAAAGATATTAAATTGAACTCTGTAATTAAAAATATCGTTCTTGTGTGGAAATACTAACGTAAAAATTACAACATGATAGACACACATACACATTTATATTTGGATCGTTTTGATGAAGATCGTTCGGAAATGATAGAACGCGCTATGGAAAAAGGGGTGAAACGGTTTTACTTACCCAATATTGATAGCAGTTCTATAGAATCCATGTTAAAACTGGAAGCAGAATATCCTTTAGAATGTTTTGCGATGATGGGCTTGCACCCGTGTTCGGTTAAAGAAAATGTAGAAGAAGAACTGGAAATCGTAAAAAAATGGCTCAACCAACGACCTTTTTGTGCGGTTGGAGAAATTGGACTAGATTTATATTGGGATAAAACCTTTTTTGAACAACAAAAAATGGCTTTCAAAACTCAAATTCAATGGGCCAAAGACTTGGATTTACCGATTGTGATCCATTCACGTGATTCGACTCAAGAGGTCATTGAGATATTAAGAGAAGTGCAAGATGATAAACTCAAAGGCATTTTTCACTGCTTTGGCGGAAGTGTAGAAGAAGCCAATGCAATTATCGAATTGGGCTTTTATTTAGGGATCGGAGGTGTATTGACGTTTAAAAAATCAGGTTTAGACGCTACTATGAAAGAAGTGGATTTGAAACACGTCGTATTAGAAACAGATGCCCCATTTTTAGCACCTGCACCATACAGAGGAAAGCGTAATGAGAGTGCGTATGTGGCGCTTGTTGCGGAGAAAATGGCAATGATTAAGGGCATTTCGGTAGAAGAGGTGGACAGAATAACGACACAAAATGCACTTAATATATTTGAAAAAGTAAATATTTAAAAGTATTAAATCCTTTTTTGAGTAGTATAACAATATGTAGTGCAGCAATCAAATTTGAAAAATAAATTTGATTGAAAGCAGCAAAAAGTTTTGAAATTCACGTGCAATTCGTTTTATTTGTGATGCTTCTATGAGAAAGAAACTATTTTGCGGCTAATTTTTGATAAAATTTTTATCTGTAAAAGTAACTGGAAATATAAAGGTAGACTGTTAGGGAAAGTCAATATTCTAATCCTTTATAGACCAAGTTATCCAAGATCAAACTCAATGTAAATAAATTAAAAAAACAAGGAGAGGTGTCTGAGTGGCTTAAGGAGCACGCTTGGAAAGCGTGTGTGCGGGTAACTGTACCGCGGGTTCGAATCCCGCTCTCTCCGCCAGTATAAATGAGTGTTGAACTTTATCAAGATTCACTCATTTAATTGATTCAACAATTAATATTTATTTTATTTTTTTAAAAAGTCATTCTAATATTTTAGGCTTTCAAGAATTATTATTTTCTTGTGAATGCTATAATCAGAATGAAATTTTTTATAAATTAGCGAACTATTATTTATTCTTCTAAAACAATCGTAAAAACCTTATTAACTATGCGAAAGTTATTGGCACTTTTATTACTCGTACTGGGGATATTAGTTTTTTCGTCTAATGTGAACTATACTTATGCACAAGGTGGTGACCAGACGGAACAAATGGACGGAGACAAGACGGGCTTCCAAGTATTGAAAGAAAAATTCATTGAAGGTGGATGGATCTTTATGAGCGTCGTATTGGTCTGTTTAATTCTTGGATTAGCATTCTGTATCGAAAGAATTATCACACTTAATATTGCAACAACAAATACCGACAAATTAATGTCACGTATAAACGATAATCTTCAGTCAGGAGACGTTCAAGGTGCAATGGAAGTATGTAAATCTACTTCTGGTCCAACGGCGAGCATCCTTTATGAAGGTTTACGAAATGCAAAAAATGGCCCCGAAGCTGTTGAAAAAGCAATCGTTTCTTATGGTAGTGTACAAATGGGACTTTTAGAAAGAGGTCTAGTATGGATTTCTCTTTTCATTGCGATTGCTCCGATGCTTGGTTTCATGGGAACAGTAATCGGTATGATTGGTGCCTTCGATAAGATTGCAGCGGTAGGTGATATTTCTCCTTCAGTTGTTGCCGATGGTATTAAAGTAGCCCTTTTGACAACTGTATTTGGTTTGGTTGTGGCGATTATACTTCAAATCTTTTACAATTATATTGTAGATAAGATTGACGGTATCGTAAATAAAATGGAAGAAGCATCAATTGCTTTAGTTGATGTAATGTCTAGCAATAATGTTTTCAAATAGGAACTGTTAGAGGCTATTTGTCTCTTTATTTCTATTAAATATTTTGCTCTATTTTATATCATTTTCAAATTGAATATTATGTATCATTTTTTAAATAAATTTGGACAAGGATTAGCCTTTGGACTGGGTGCATTAATCGTAGTTGTCTTTTTGTTTAGCATGTCTTCTGATGCAGGTAAGGGAATCCTTACTCCAGAAACAGTTTCTCAAAGTGGAGCAACGGGGATTGGAGGAATCGTAGTCATTGCCTTGATTGCTATTGCTATCACTGCTATGTTGGTTTTTTCAATTATTAATAATTTACACCGACCAATAGTGGCAGGTATTTCAGGTTTACTAACATTGGGTTGGTTATATGCTTTCTTCGCTATCATCGTTCCTAGTTTATTCAATCCTTTAGTGGAAAGTGATGAACCACTACTTGCAAACGGATTAACGGCTGCACAGGATAGTATTGTAACCATGGGAATCACATTAACATTGGGATTAATTGGACTCGCAGTATTATCTCTTTTTGGTTCTCTACTTTATAATTTAATAAGAGGTTAATTATGGCTAAGAAGAGTTCAAGAGATCGGATGAAGAATGAAGTGAATGCAGGTTCGATGGCAGATATTGCTTTCTTACTGTTGATCTTCTTCCTTGTAACTACAACGATTGATGTAGATAAAGGAATTACTGTAAAGTTACCACCATGGTCTGAAGACGAGCCAGATATTACAAAATTGAATAAGCGTAATGTATATTCTGTTCTAGTTAATGCTCAAAACCAATTGTTGGTTAGGGGTGAATTAGCAGAGATTGATGATTTACGTGAAAATGCGAAAGAATTTATCGTTAATCCTCAAAGAAGAGAAGACTTGGCTGAGAAACCAACCAAGGCGATTATTTCTTTGAAAAATGATAGAGGAACGAGTTATGAGACCTATCTCGAAGTATATAACGAGTTAAAAGCAGCTTATAATGAGCTTTGGGAGGCTGAATCCCAACGATTGTATGGTGTTCCATATAGCGATGAGCTTCCACTAGCGTATAGAAAAGAGATTAAGGGAAAAATTCCTTTTGTATTATCTGAGGCAGAACCGACGAATTTTGGAGAGGAATAGTATTTTTTAGACAATCCAATAGTTATCGGAGAGACTACCAAGTGTTTTACTTCAACTCTTTCTTAACTATTCAATAAATTATAGCTATGTCTAAGTTTAGTAAAAAAGCAGGAAAAGCAGATCCAGCAATTTCTACGGCTTCATTGCCTGATATCATTTTCATGTTATTGTTCTTCTTTATGGTTGTAACAGTAATGAGAGAATCAGAGTTGTTGGTAGATGTAAAAGTACCAGAAGCTACAGAATTGCAGAAATTACAGGAGAAATCTTTGGTCAACTATATTTATGTAGGAAAGCCAAGACCAAAATACCAAAATGTATATGGAACTTCTCCTCGTATACAGTTAAACGATGCATTTGCTAAAGGTTCTTTAGAAGGTGAAATTCCAATTTTCTTGGAAAAACACCGAACTAAAATCAGTGAAGCAAAACGCCCACGTATCACCACTTCTTTAAGGGTCGATGGTGAAGTAACGATGGGAATCGTTCAGGATGTTAAAACAGCACTTCGTAAATCAAATCAATTAAAGGTTAATTATTCTGCGCGAGCACGAGCTCAGCAGTAATAATGATTTGATGATAGGACAAAATGCTTTAAACGTATATAAAAAAGCCTTGTGAGTAATCACAAGGCTTTTTTTGTATCCCTTTGAAAGAGTTCCATTTATTAGAAGAATATGTTCATAATCAAATATGGATAATGATTTTTATCAGCGATAGAATTGAGGATCGTCATCAAAAAAGATTGGAGTTGCCTGTATCTTTGAAATATAATTTAATAAAAGAACCTTAAAAAAATAAATATTATGTTTCAAGTAGATTTTTTTACAGCAGATGGACAAACTGTTATTTTACGATACTTTTTAATGATGGCCGTAGCACTTATAGCTGGATTCTCTGAACAATGGTGGCTTGCTTTCTTATGTTTACCTATATTCATTAGTGCTTTAGCAGGCTTGAAATTATCCTTTGGAGAAAAAAAGAAAGTAGTTCATCAGAAACCCTCAGTTATTGTTTTAAAAATGAACCCACTCCATAAAAAAGCAAGCTAGAGTAAATTAAAAAATTAAATTCTCAATTGACATAAGTATTGAAAGGAACTATATCTAAAAGTAGATATAGTTCCTTTTTTAGTTTTTATCAGGTAGCCAACAACAATTCTCTGTTTTCGGTAAAAAAGAATAGAGTTACAGATAGAAAAAATAAAATCGAGAATCGCTGAAAAACTAAAGCAAACAACGGGATTATACCTGCATCTTTAAATGATGAATAACGGGACATAAGTTCAAATACAAAAGTTTTTATTTGATTCTATGCAGTTCCCTAAGTTATGGTCTAGTAGTTACTAAACTGTTTCTTTTTCTGTGGAGTGTAGTACAAGTAAAGGAATTTTGGTTTGATAAGTCATGGCTTTAGTGGCACTCTTATGGAATAGATTATCCCAAAAATGACGAATTTTAGTACTCATGGTCAGTAAGTCAATATCGTTTTGTTCTGCAAACGTTTGGATACTTTCATTCAAATCTTTACCAGAAATAGAAGTAAAATGTAGGTTAGTTTGAGGATAGGTTGATCTCCAAATTTCTTTTAAAAGAGAGATATCGTAGGATTCGTTATTTTCCACATGAACTATATACATTTCAGCATTCATCTTATTTACAAGTGACATTAAACGTGGTAGTACCTTCAAATCTAGTGATAAATCCTTAGAGCAATAGGCAATTTTATGGATAGGTTTGAAAGTAACATTAGGCGGAACAATCAAAACGGGGCAGTTACTTTTTTGAACGATAGATGAAGAAACTGAACCCATAAAAGAGTGGTGCTGGTTTTTACCTGTACTTCCCATGATAATGATGGAGTTATCTGCATCTTTAGCATATTTTAGAATGGTTTGAGTCGGAAATCCTATTTCAAAAATCCGTTCAAATAAAACCCCTTTTTTAGTCAGTTGCTCTACATTCACATAGAGATCGTCTAGACGCTGACGATATACTTTTTCTAAATCTGTATTGACCACTACTTTTTGATGAAAATCAGCAGAAGTCGGGCGATAAACATGCAGCAGTTCAAGTACTCCACCTTTGATTGAGGCAAACTGCTCGGCATACCGTAGTGCATTATCAGCAACTTCTGAAAAATCTGTTGGAACAATGACCTTGTGTAAGCGACCATAATTTTCCTTTTTAAGTATCCAGTGTTTGACCTCTTTGACGAAATCTTCTACATCTGTTTTTGTGAAAAATTTTATCTCTTCCCCAATTTTAAAAGCAGGTATAGATGTTATCTCATCTCTGATAAAGCAATCTGTATCATTGACTTCTTCAATGTGCAGTCGAATTCCAGCTCTTAGTGCCTCATTCAGAATCATAGATTTTACATATTCATAGGCATTGGTAGGAGTGCCATATAAGGTCATGTCGATCATAATTGATAAAGATTACTTAGATTTGTGAAAAAATGAAATTTTCAATTCAAAAGTAAAGTATTGTTACACTTTAAAAGATGACAATTGTTACTATAAAACCTGATTTTAATCATGCCATATCCTACCAACGAATTAGCACAGCGATTAGAAGGCATTATTGATGCTGCGATTGACGGTATTATTACTATTGATTCTAAAGGTCTGATAGAAACGATCAATCCATCTGCTGCTACTCAATTTGGCTATACGCCAGAAGAAGTTTTTGGACAGAACATTAGTATGCTTATGCCCGAACCACATCGAACAGCGCATGATGGGTATATTGGAAGGTATTTAGAAACAAAAAAAGCTCGAATTATAGGTATTGGAAGAGAAGTGATGGGGCGAAAGAAAGATGGCTCTCTTTTTCCTTTTCAACTAGCAGTTAGTGAAGTCATTTTAAATGATCGGGTTATTTTTACGGGGATTATACACAATTTGAGTACAGTTAAGGAAGCGGAAGCACAATTAGTAGAGCTCAACGAAGCCCTAGAAAAAAAGGTAGAGCAACGCACTAATGAATTAGAGCAAGCGATTAATAGATTACTCGAAACCAATAAAAAATTAGCAGAAAGAGAAAAGGAATTACATGCTTCTCTAGCAAAAGAACGAGAGTTGAATGAGTTAAAATCTCGATTTGTGTCTCTGGCCTCACACGAATTTAGAACACCACTAAGTACGATCATGTCATCTGCCTCCTTGATTGGTCGTTATACACAAACCGAACAACAGGCACAGCGTTCCAAACACATCAACCGCATTAAATCTTCGGTAAATAACCTCACTGGTATTTTGAATGATTTTTTATCGTTGAGTAAGATTGAGGAAGGTAAAGTTCAGATTTCAAATACGGCTGTTTCTCTAACAGATTTATCCAATTTGGTGATTGATGAGGTCAAAGGGTTGTTGAAAGAAGGACAATATTTTGATCTTCAATTACCAACAAGTGATCTCGTAATTCAGACGGATCAGCGTATTCTCAAAAATATATTATTTAATATAACTTCTAACGCCATCAAATATAGTCCTGCTCACAAAAGTATTTTATTTTCTGTTGGACAAAACGGTAATGAGGTTATCTTTACTATAAAAGACCAAGGAATTGGAATTCCTATGGAGGAACAGAAATACCTTTTTGAACGATTTTTTAGAGCTTCCAACGTTGAAACGATTCAAGGAACGGGACTTGGATTAAGTATTGTCAAGCGATACATAGAAATGCTAAATGGTGCGATCACATTCAGTAGTTCTGCTGATGATGGCACAACATTTCAAGTTTCATTGCCTGTCTAAAATTTAGCCAGTAATACTGATTAAGCTAGCTGCATCAAGGATGGTAATTTTATGATTTTTTACTTCTAGTATCTTTTCATTTTTCAATTCTGACAAAGCACGAATCACACTTTCTTTAGCTGTTCCAACCATAGAAGCCAGATCTTCTCTTAATATTTCAAATGATTGTCCATTGGCTTGTTGATAGAGCTTGAGTAGAACGCTCGCTAACCTTCGCTTGATAGAACTGTATGCCAAGCTAATCAATTGTTCTTCTTTATCTATAGAATCGACAGCTAGCATTTTGACAAATCGAGCAGCAAAGTCTCTATTGTTATGTAACAATTTGAAAAAATCTTCTTTAGGAATAAAGCTAATTTCAGTATCTTCCATGGCTGCTGCGCTTTCGCTATATTCCATTCCAGAGAGTAAGGCGTAATATCCAAAAAACTCCCCAGTTTGGTAAGTATGATGGATAAATTCTTTTCCTGATTCGTTGGTTTTATATGTTTTGACACTTCCCTTTGCTATGAAAAAAAGACGTTTTGGAAGGTCATCTTCTGAATAAATGATTTCTTTTTTTCTGAAAGTCCTAGTATCTCGTTTTTCTGAAAGATTTTTAAAAGCAATTTCACCCTTTGCCATATCAATAAAACTCCGTAAACCCTGACTAGTACCATCAAAAGTAGTCTTTAGACGATCACTTTTTTCTAATCGTCTCTCGATAGCTTCCAATAATTCTACGTCATCAAATGGTTTGGTGATGTAGTCATCTGCGCCCAGATTCATCCCTTTTCTAAAATCACTTTTTTCGGCTTTTGCTGTTAAGAAGATGAAAGGAATATTTCGAGTTGCTGGGTGTTGGTCTAATATTTTCAATACTCCAAAACCATCTAGTTCGGGCATCATCACATCGCAAAGAATCAAATGTGGTGTATTTGTCAATGCCTTTTGTACACCAATTTTTCCATTTTCTGCGGTAACGACATCATAATTCGATAATTCCAAGATTTCTGAAAGGTTATCTCGGACTTCAAAATTGTCTTCTATGATGAGTATTTTCTTCATTACTTTTTTTCTAATGTACGATTATTCAAGATACTATAATGGTGACAATAATCATCAAGATAACTGACAAATAACATCTTTGTAGAAAGATAACTACTGTAACTTGCACATATCATTCAACATTAAACCACTGCATTATGAATATTTTAGCTCCAATATCTAGTATTATGACAACGGATTTAATCACAGTCAATCCTGCCGATAAATTATCTGAAGTACAACGAATTTTTAGTGAAAAGCGCATTCATCACCTTCCTGTAGTTCGGTTTCAAAAAATCGTAGGCATTATTAGTAAAACGGATCTATTATCGTTTTTGAAAGGTGCGAGTAATCATGGAAAGGATAAATCTTACATGAATAGTACCAGATTAAATAATTATCTGGCAGAAGATATTATGACTTCTCGAATGGCCAAACTAGAGCCAACAGATAGAATTGACGTCGCTATTGAAGTATTTAAAGAAAACTTATTTCACGCACTTCCTGTCATTGATGATGAAAAACTGGTAGGAATTGTAACGACTTATGATATTATTCAAGCACTGGCAAAAAAACAAACGATATAAGTTGCTGGTCAATAAAATTAGTAAAACAGCCTTTGATCTTAACTAAGATCAAAGGCTGTGCTTTTAACTCAATGCTAAATCCACCACTTCATACATCTGATCGACATAATGAAATTTCACACCTTTGATAAAATCTTTATTGATCTCTTCGACGTGCTTTTCATTGGCTTGACAAAGAATAATGTCTTTAATGCCAGATCGTTTGGCCGCTAGTACTTTTTCCTTAATTCCACCTACAGGCAAAACTTTTCCACGTAAAGTAATTTCACCTGTCATCGCCAAAAATGGTTTTACTGGTCGATTCGTAAAAGCAGAAGTAATAGCTGTCAACATCGTAATACCAGCCGATGGACCATCTTTAGGAATTGCTCCTTCAGGCACGTGAATATGAATATCTGTTTCTGATAACTGTTTGTTGGTAATATTAAATCGTTCAGCATTGGCCTTTATAAAACTCAAAGCGGTTGTTGCTGACTCTTTCATCACATCACCTAAATTTCCTGTTAGTGTGAGCTTGCCTTTACCTTTGCTTAATGATGCTTCAATAAATAAAATATCACCACCAACACTCGTCCATGCCAAACCTACCGCTACACCAGAAGTTTTGGCATCCTGATATAAATCATTAGAAAAACGAATAGGACCTAGAATTTTTTTGATATCATCGGCTTGAATCGTAACGTTGTAATCTTCCTCCATCGCTACTTTCTTTGCCGTATTTCGCATCACACCAGCAATCTGTCGATCCAAGGAACGTACACCAGATTCACGTGTATATTCTTGAATGATTTTTTCTGTAATTTTTGGTGTGACTTTTACGTCTTTTGCTCCCAACCCGTGCTCTTTACGTTGTTTTGGAATCAAATGACGTTTCGAAATTTCAACCTTTTCTTCAACAGAGTAACCACTAATATTAATGATTTCCATACGATCCAACAAAGCAGGTTGAATGGTGTTTAATGAATTAGCAGTAGCAATAAACAATACTTTAGAAAGATCATATTCAACCTCTAAATAATTATCATAAAAGGTCGTATTTTGTTCTGGGTCAAGTACTTCTAACAATGCAGAAGACGGATCACCTCTAAAGTTATTACCCACCTTATCAATCTCATCCAATATAAAAACAGGATTAGATGAACCTGCTTTTTTTAACGATTGAATAATACGTCCAGGCATGGCACCTATATACGTTTTTCGGTGTCCACGCACCTCCGATTCATCGTGTAATCCACCCAAAGACATACGGACAAACTTTCGTTTTAATGCTTTAGCAATAGATTTGCCTAAGGAGGTTTTACCCACACCAGGAGGCCCAACCAGACAAAGAATAGGAGCTTTCATATCTCCTTTTAGTTTCAAAACAGCGAGGTGTTCCAAAATTCGTTCTTTGACCTTTTCCAATCCATAATGCTCTTGGTCGAGTACTTTTAATACATTTTTAAGATTAAAATTATCTTTCGTGTATTCGTTCCAAGGTAATTCTAACATTAAATCCAGATAGTTGAGCATAATTGAATACTCAGCCACCTGCGGATTCATCCGTTTGACTTTCTTTATCGTTTTATCGAATAATTCTTCTGCATCTTTTGACCACTTTTTCTTTTTCGCCCGTGCTTCTAAAGCTATAAGTTCAGCTTGCTGTGGGTTTTCTCCCAATTCTTCTTGAATAGTTTTCAATTGCTGATTTAAGAAGTAATCCCGTTGCTGTTTCTCAATATCTGTCCGAACTTTAGATTCAATTTTATCTCGTAATTCCAACAATTGCAATTCCCCATCCATTTGCTCTAAAATCAACTCTGCCTTGACGAGAATATTGTTTTCTTCAAGCGCACGTTGTTTCTTTTTAATACCACTACCAAGATTTGAAGCAATAAAATTCAACAAGAACGAATTACTACTAATATTACGCAACATCGTAGCTGCTTCTGAAGGAATATTTGGAGCTAAATCGATAATCTGACGCGCCATATCTTTAACCGAAGCAACCAGAGCTTCTAATCGCATCTCATCTTTGGTCTCAATATATTCTAACACGGTAATTCTTCCTTTCATAAAAGGCGATTCTTGTGTTAGTTCTTCCAATTGAAATCGACTACGACCTTGCAAAATGGCAGTAATCGTACCGTCGGGCATGCGTAATAATTTTACAATTTTGGCAACCGTACCTACCGTAAATAAATCATCCACCAAAGGATTTTCCTTTTTTACATCTTTTTGAGAAAGTACTGCAATCAATCGGTCATTATCATACGCTTCGTTGATGGCTTTAATAGATTTATCTCGTCCAACCGTGATTGGAATGACAATTCCAGGGAAAAGTACCGTATTTTTTAATGCTAAAACAGGTAAAATATCAGGATAAGTCTCATTGTATTGAGACTCGTCTTCTTCATCTATTGAAATTAGAGGCATAAATTCTGTTTCGTTATCTATCCGTTGGGAGAATTCAAAATTTTCAAACATACTCATTGATCGTCGCTTCCGCCTTTATCAACTGTTTATAAGGTGCTTCAAAATCTAGTTCTGATCTGTAAAAACGTCACCTTGACAGCTTATTTTTAAAATATACAATACTACTGAAAGTCAAGTTCCATGCCATCGACTTTCTACTGCAAAAAACGCCATTTTTGATTAAAAACAACTGCTATTCCGACAAAAAGAATATACAAATACGACAGAACGGCAGGTTTGATGAAAATTAGCTGTATTTATACTACCATCTATTTCAAAATCTGATTACCAATAGCACAATTTGTACACGCTTTTTTATCACAATAAGAACGTTTCAAATGAATTAATGCTTGGGTATCAGCTGCGTCTTCGACGGTTTGTCCTAACTCCTGCCATTTGCTGATAATGCTGTTCTTTTCTGGTGGTAGAGTTTCTAAAAACTGTAAAGCTCGATCTCGAAATTGAGCATCACCTTTGGTTCTTGAATAGGCAAATAGAAACGGAACTATCGTATTAATAACGATCAATTGAATGGTAGATTTACCTAGTTTTTTTGTTCTAGAAATAGATGTCTTATCAAATACATAATGTGTTTTCCAGTAGTTTTCTACTTTAACTTCCAGCATATTATGTATTTCCTTAACGTTTTGAGCAGCCAGCATTTTACTGAATAAATGAGTGGACTGAAACAAGAGTTGTGCAAATTGAGCGATCCGAATACTTGGAAAATTGGCAGGTCGCATCCGCATAAATTTCCAACGTTCTTTTGGGATGGGTATTAATTGATGTTTTTGTTGTAAAAACTGATATTCTTTTTGCAATTGTTTAGGATATTCATCCGTAAAATTTTCGTCTAACAAACCTGCTTGTCCAAACAATAAAGCCTCTATTTGTAGATGATTATTTTTGTGTTTAGTTATGGTTCTATAGGAAACAGATCGAGCGAGCTGCTCAAAAGGTTCAGTGTTTACTTTTACGCCAAAATTACGAGCTAAAAACCGATAAAAAACCTCTTCCCAATCTTGATTGGTAATTTGAAGGGCTTGTTCAATAGCCAATGTTTTCATTTCTAGTCGTTCAATCAAAATCCGATCTAACCAGTTTTGCTTCGTAAAATCAGAAACTTGATGGTAATGATGTTGACAAGGAATCCAGTGGGCGTTATGCCAAATACGTTGATATGTTGATGTAATTTTTAAAGGAATATATTTTTTAATTTCTAAACATGGAATTTGTTGACCATTAGGTCTAAAAACAGGATCATCGTCCTCCATCACAACATGTAATATCACGCTGTCATAAGCACGATCTTCTTGATGTTTATGCGTCTTCCATTCGGACGATTGTAAGTGCATTTCTACATTTCCAGCCCAGACAGTTTCACCAATCTGTACTTTTGCGTTGAAAAAATCGGGCCCTGCATGGCTATTGTGTTCTCCAACTTCTAAAATTTGAATGGGTTCGTTTTGCGTAGTGATTAGATTCTCTTGGTTAAACCGACGATAACGCCAAAGAAAATGAAGGAAATTTTCTTGCATCTATTTGTTATTTTTGTGATGAAAATCACTCTGTGATTTTTAGTTATTGGTAAATTAGTGATCAGTTAATTAGTCAAGATATTCTCATCAATGAAATTGATGGGATTTGAAAGACACCAATCACCAGTTAACTGATTACTAATAACTAAAAGTTGCCTCGCAACTTAACTTAAAAATAAGAACAATAATTGATATGGGATTAATTTCTTTGACAGATATGCAGTTTTATGCCTATCATGGGTTTTATGAAGAAGAGAATATTATAGGAAATACCTATTGGGTAGATGTTCATATTGAAACAGATTTTGGACGAGCAGGAATGACGGATGAATTGACGGATACTATCAATTATGAGACGGTTTATTTTATTTGTAAAACAGAAATGAAACAACCCCGTAAATTATTGGAAGCCGTTGGGGATTCGATTATTGCTCGACTGAAATTTCAGTTTTCAAATATTCAAGAAGTTCGAGTAATTATCAAAAAAGCGAATCCACCTTTAGGAGGACAAGTGGGTTTTGCACAAATCGAAATGGATGATAATTTTGGTACGGCCTGCGCTCGCTGTGGTACTGGAATGGCTTGTTATGGGGACGAAAATTGTTGGTGTCAATCGGTCAATATCATGCCGCAGACCCTACAAGTTTTACAAAAACAGTTTAAAGGTTGTTTGTGTAAAAAATGCTTAACCGTATACGCAGGTGCGACAGCTTCCAAGTAACAAATCGAAGATTAATTTCTAAAAACTTGACTTTTGCCTGTTGCTTGAAGTATTTTTGCGAGCAAATTAGAAATGACTCATATATGGAGTAAATAAAGACTAGAAAACTAATTAACCAATCACTAATAACAGAAGTTGCACAGCAACTTATTAAATAAAGATATTATGATACAACGAATTCAATCCGTTTTTTTATTGTTGGCGGCTATAGCTGCGTTCAGTTTATTTGCTTTCCCGTTTGCTGACTCCAATACCGCTTTAGAAGGATCACTACTGGCTGACCAAGAATATGGTATTCAAGATCATGTTGGTTTACTGGCATTGTTTTGTATTGCAGGGGGCTTATCTTTTGTGAGCATCTTCTTGTTCAATAATCGTAAGAATCAATTATTAGTTGCTCGAATTGCGTTAGTTGCTAATATTATTGGTTTGGTATTAGCGGTTATTTTATTTGTAAATGATAAAGTCATTGCTGCTTCAACAGCTAGCGTAGATGACGGAATGGGCTTATATTTACCAATTTTGTTCACATTGTTCGCTATCTTAGCACAACATTTTATCAACAAAGATGAAAAATTAGTGCGCTCCATGGATCGTTTACGTTAGTTGATTAGTTCAAGCTTTCAAACCAATCTATTAGATATTGTTTATCTGCTTCGGAGTACTTAGCTTCGGAGTGCATCACTTTATAAGAAAACGCAGGCATTCTGTTTTCTTCCAATACTTCTATGCACTCTTCGATATGATGCCGTTGTTTACTAGAAGTATAATCACCCCACGTGGAAAAATTAATTTTTTTACGACCATTACGGATATGTCCTGCAATCCATAAAGAGACGGGTGCAACATTGGTATACCACGGATAGGTAACCTCATGCGAATGGCAATCCATACAACCATCATTTATCATACGCTGAACTTTTATAGGTGGATCGGTCATGGTAAAAAAAGTCTTGGATTCGTCCGTTGGCGGCTTGCTTTTATCCACTGGCACAAATTGCAATAGTACCAAAAAAACAATAATTCCGATTCCTATATTTCGTTTAGTAATAATTTTCTTCTTTTCCATAGTTCTATTTTCTATAAAAATAGGAAAGAAAGGTCATAAAATGAGATATGCCGTCAAAAAATATTTTTCAACGGCATATCAAGGAGGATGTAACAAATCGGTTTAGGAGGTTAAAATGGTTTTTCTGTAATTAGTATCGGTTTTAAGGAAATCAGGTTTTAGAAAATAATAAATAAAGGACAATGGCAGCAGGGGATTAATTTACTTTGTTGATACGTTGAATAAAATTGTAATAAAACGGTTTGTATCGGTTGTATGGGTTTTTGAGTTGCTACCATTGTCACTTTAAACTATTTTAATGTGCAATTCGGTTATAGGATGCTTTCGGTTTCGGGAATGTTTTTATCGGTTTATTGGGTTGACAAAAAAATGGACAGCACCTTTAATCTTAAAAACTTATTTAAAATTTATAAGCCAAATAAAAAGTACCTTTATTTTGTATGGATGTATAGTAACGGTTTTGGGAAATTTCAGGAGGTATCTATCTATACAAAGTCCATCTTTTGTCGAAAATTCAAGGGGGTATTGTTCATCTTTTCTAGTATAGTTGCAAGCAACTTTATTCTTCATAAGTGCTAGAGGCTACATTGGTTTGGGATTCGAGTATTAGGCTGGGGTTTGCCAAATATTCAGAGGGGGTGTAGCCCAAGTAATCTTTTACTTTTTCATTTGCGCCATATTCAGCCAACATCGTGTAGGTTTCTTTTTGACCGTTCATTGCTGCTAACATCAAAGGGGTAGCGCCTTTCAAGTTTCGGTAATCAATATCTGCATCGTACGTCATCAGTAGAGTAATCGCTTTCGTATTGCCGTTCATGGCTGCAATGTGTAAAGGGGTATTTTCTTCGTGGTCGATTTCGTTTACAGAAGCACCAGCTTCTACTAGCATTCGGATTAGTTCAGTATTTCCATTCGCAGCAGCTAGATTGAGTAAGGGGTCACCAATTGCATTGAACCAGTTGGCATCGCTGTACGCATCTTCACTTTTATTAATTAAAATACCAGCAACGACATCATGTCCATTTTTTATAGCAACGTGTAGTGGAATTTCACCATTATCATTCGGAAGGTTGGGGGTTGCACCACTACGAATTAAGTATCCCACAGCACGGTAATTGTTCAGTTCAGCAGCACGGGCGAGGGGTGTTATCCCGTTGCTGAGTCGATTTACATCTGCACCATCTTTGATGAGCTTTTGTATCAAGTATAAGTTTTGGTTTTCTAGAGCCAAGAATAGCGGAGCTTCACCAAAGTTATTTTTCAAAGAGCCTTTTGCACGATCTAATACCAAATTGATAATATCGTCATTCTGCTTTTTAATAGCTAAGGTTAAGGGGGTTTCGCCTGCTTCATTTTTGAGATTAATAATGGCTTCTTGTACGAGTAATTTTGTCATAGCTACATCGTCATTTTGAATGGCCTGCGTGAGGGCAGTTTCACCATTTCCATTTTGACGGTAGTAATCTACTTTTCCTTCTTTGATCATTTTTTTAACTACATCAGGATCACCTGCCGTAACAGCACCAAACATTTCATTTAATAAGGCTTGCTGTTCTTCGAGTTCTTTCTCTTTAACGTCAGGCTGATTGGTTGGTACAACGCCAATTTCAGCAGGACTAGCTGGTACTTCCACAGCTACAGGCATATCGGTTGTAGGGGTTGTATTTTCTTGTGCGAATGTATTGGTGAACGTGAAAAGGATAGCGAACACACCAAATAAAATTGTTTTTTCAATAGACGATCTCATGACTTAAAGGTTTTAGGTTTTTAAAATTGTTTTGAACAGATAAAAGATGATTAAAATCTTTTGGAGTTCAGCGCAACACCGACAATATGTCGTGTAAAAACTGCATTGGTCGCCTTTCATTTTTTTTAGTCTAAACTAGTATAAAGACTAACAGAAATAGGAAAAGGCATTTAGAAACGTGCTAGATTGAACTAGCTAGTCATGTAGATGTGAGATCGCCGTATAGATAAAAATTTTGTGTGTTGTGAAATATGTAGGTATAAATGTAAAAAGCAATCTTTTTATTTTATAAAAGAGAATAAAATTTCAAATTTTTTTTTGAATAAAAAAGCAATGGATTGATAATCAAAGCTTTATTGGTTTATATTTTTTTAGTAAAAAATAGCATCTGTAAAGTTGAACCTCCTTCTTTTATATCAAATAATATAAATAGCATCCTAATTTTTGTTACTTAAAACCTTATGATGTTATTGAAGGTTATAACTATCATACAAAATCGACCAACTATATGAAACACCTTTTATTGAGTAAACATTTACTAGAAACTCTCCAATTGGAACAACTCGATAAGAAGTTGTTTCGTGGCAATACCATTGATATTGGTAGTCCAATCGTATTTGGTGGACAAGTGCTGGCACAGGCCTTGAGTGCAGCTACACAAACCGTATCACCTGATCGTTTTGCACATTCTTTACATGCTTATTTTATATTACCTGGCGATAAATCTAAACCTATCATTTACGAAGTAGATACCATCAGAGATGGAGGTAGTTTTACGACCCGACGAGTTGTAGCCATTCAAGATGGTCGACCCATTTTCAATTTTTCGGCTTCTTTTCAAAAACGACAAGAAGGCTTTACACATCAATCGGATATGCCCAAAGTGGCCAACCCAGAAGATTTGCCTTCTTTTTCAGACCTGTTTAAAAAAATAGCTACTAAATACAACATCAAATCAATGGGTTTATTTGATGAAAACAGCCCCATCGAAGCTCGACCTGTTGAAGATATCGATTATGAAAACCCAGGAAATCTACCTCCGTATCGCCATGTTTGGTTTCGGTGGAAAGATGATTCCATTCAAAATAATCCTGCTTTACACCGTATTATTCTAGCTTATTTCTCAGATTATAATTTACTAACATCAGCATTATTACCACATAACATTTCTTTTCTAAAACGAAAATTACAAATTGCTAGCCTCGATCATGCCATGTGGTTTCATTGCGATCCACCCATCAACGAATGGTTATTATATGCCATTGACAGCCCGTATGCAGGTCATGCCCGTGGCTTTTCACGTGGTCAAATATTCACACAATCGGGTGTCATGGTCGCCTCGGTGGCACAAGAAGGCATGATTCGGTTTAAGCGAGAAGTAAAATAGGCTTTAGCCTGTTTAGATGATCTAAAAACAATTTTTATCTTTGGATTGAAATCAAAAATAGCTTTTTAAATATACATAAGAAATGCAAGAAGCAACAAAACCAGGTGATCCAACATTAGTTTCCTCCGCAGAAGAACTAGCGCAGTTGGTGGCATTTGAAAAGGGAAATTATAAATATTCCGTGGAAGATTTCTTCCGAAATCCAGAGAAAACACGGTATCAGTTATCGCCCGACGGAACATATTTTTCCTTCATGGGGCCATACCAAAACCGTCAGAATTTATTTGTTCAAAAAATAGGTGAAGACAGTGCCACTCAGCTAACCACCGAAACGGATCGAGATATTGCGGGCTACTTTTGGGCAAACGATAATCGAATTTTATACATGAAAGATAGTGGTGGAGATGAAAATTTCCAACTCTATGCTGTTGATAAAGATGGAAATAATCCCAAAGATTTAACACCGTTTGATGGTGTACGAATAGATATTATAGACCAGTTAGAAGATTTTGAAGATGAGATAATCATTGGGATGAATAAGAATAATCCCATGTTATTCGATCCGTACCGTCTAAATATAAAAACAGGTGCAATCGAACAAATTGCCAAAAATGATAATCCTGCTGAACCCATTTCAGGATGGATGACCGATCATGACGGCAAACTCCGAGTAGCCTTTAAAGTGGTAGGTGGAACGAACAACACTATCATGTACCGTGCAACGGAAGCCGATGATTTTCAAGACGTATTGACTACGGATTTTAGAGAAGGTGTGTCGCCTTTGTTTTTTGAATTTAAAAAGGGCAGTAGTATTTGTTACGCTTCTTCTAATTTGAATCGAGATAAAAATGTCATCGTCAAATTTGATTTGGCAACAGGTAAAGAAGTTGGCGAACCTATTTTTAGCCACCCTGAAGTGGATGTAACGGATATGTCTTTTTCCCGAAAGCGTAAAGTTCCGACGACTATTGTTTACACGACGGATAAACGGCATTATCACTTTCTCGATCAACAACGAGAAGATATTCAAACCTATCTTGAAAAAGAGCTTGAAGGTTATGAAGTAGTACTCACAAGTGCAAGCAAGTCGGAAGATAAAATGATGGTACGCACCTACAGCGACCGTTCATTAGGGGCTTATTATTTTTATGATCGAACGACGAATCAATTGGATAAAATCGTTGATGTCAGTCCGTGGATTGATGAAAACGATATGGCAGTAATGAAACCTGTGCAGTATCAATCACGGGATGGATTAACCATCAATGGATATTTGACTTTACCAAATGTAGAAAATCAAAAAAACTTACCTGTCATTATCAATCCGCACGGTGGGCCATGGGCGAGAGACAACTGGGGTTTTAATCCAGAAATACAACTATTAGCGAACCGAGGATATGCCGTTTTTCAAATGAATTTCCGAGGAAGTACGGGTTATGGTCGTTCTTTTTGGGAAAAAAGTTTCAAGCAATGGGGCAAAACCATGCAAGATGATATTACAGACGGGGTACAATGGCTAAAAGATCAAAACATCGCTGACCCTAATCGTATCGCTATTTATGGCGCAAGTTATGGTGGTTATGCGACATTAGCAGGTATTACCTTCACACCTGATCTATATGCATGTGCGGTCGATTATGTAGGTGTTTCCAATCTTTTTTCTTTTATGAAAACCATTCCGCCTTACTGGGAGCCTTACCTCAAAATGATGTATGAAATGGTTGGGAATCCCGAAACTGAAAAGAAACTCATGGAATCCGGTTCGCCAGTCTTTCATGTGGATAAAATCACCGCACCGCTTTTTGTAGTGCAAGGTGCAAACGATCCACGCGTCAATATCGACGAATCCGATCAAATCGTGCGCTCGCTTCGAGAACGAGGTGTTGCCGTTCCATACATGGTTAAGTACAACGAAGGACACGGCTTCGGCAATGAAGAAAACCGATTTGAGTTTTATAAAACGATGCTTGGTTTTTTTGCGAAATATTTATAAACGTGCGCAGGTGTTCATGTGCGCAAGTGTTCACGTTGCAAAAGCGTTTTGAACATGAACACAAGAACACTTGCACACGTTACACATTGATACGATAAAAAACAAACACGTCGCACGTGAACACAAGAACACTTGCGCACATGAACACGACAATATGCTCCGCAGACCACGAAGAAATCGACAATCCCACGCAATCCGTCAAATGGTACAGGAAACTCGTTTGACACCAGATCATTTGATGTATCCTTTGTTTTTAGTAAAGGGAAAAAATATAAAGGAAGAAATTTCGTCCTTGCCAGGAAACTATCGTATGTCATTAGACAATATTTTGCGAGAAATCGAGGAATGTATAAAAATGGGATTACGGAACTTTGTTTTGTTTCCTGCGATTCCACAGATGAGAAAAGATAAAACGGCTACTTACAGTTATAGTCCGAAAAATTTCTATCTGAAAGCTGCTTCCAAGATCAAACGTAAATTCCCTGATTGTGTCTTAATGAGCGATGTCGCACTCGATCCGTATAATATTGATGGACACGATGGTATTGTACGGAACGGAAAAGTTGTAAACGATGAAACGCTCGAAGTTTTGGCAAAAATGTCGGTAGCCCAAGCCTATGCGGGGTTTGATATTTTAGGGCCTTCCGACATGATGGACGGACGGATCGCTGCTATGCGTGTGGCACTTGACGGCAAAGGATTTACAGATACGAGTATTATGTCTTATACAGCTAAATACGCAAGTGCTTTTTATGGCCCGTTTCGGGATGCGTTAGACTCTGCACCTGTCGATGGGGATGATATTCCCAAAGACAAAAAGACCTATCAGATGAACCCTGCTAATAAACGAGAAGCACTGATTGAGGCAGAAATGGACATGCAGGAAGGAGCCGATTTTATGATGGTCAAACCTGCTTTACATTATTTGGATGTTATTCACACACTTAAAGAACAGTTTGAATTACCTATTGCAGCTTATCATGTGAGTGGTGAATGTGCTATGCTCACGGCAGCTTGCCAAAATGGTTGGTTAGAATACGAAAAAGCGATGCCCGAAACATTATTAAGTATTCACCGAGCAGGTGCGGATGTAATTTTGACTTATTTTGCGAAAGATTATACCAAAATGTATAGGGAAGGACGAGTTTAGTCTAAAATGAAGCATGCTTAAAAACATTCATTGTCAATAATGGTTACTTCTGAAAACGATCATTCATTAAAAATCAAAGTAACAATTATGAAAACAATGCAACTATTTACAGTACTGTTTTTTCTTTTTGGTGCATCTACATTCTTACAAGCACAGGAATTTGATGGGAAGGCTTCTTTCTTCGCAGCGCAATTTCAAAAAATGGATGTAGATGACTATAACACGCAAGCCTTAACACTAGGACAGCCAGAATTATCTTCTAATATGTTTGGCTTTTCTTTAGATTGGATGGAAGTAGAAGGACGTTGGTTGAACTCACCAGGATTTAGTTTTTTCTATGACTTAACAAACCACGATGATAATCAAGGTAGTAATAGATTACATGTGTTTAGTGCAGATTATGGTTGGGGATATAATCTTTTGAAACCTAATAGTAAATGGATTGTAGCACCTGAAATTATGGTCACTATTCAGCATCATCAATTTAAGACAACAGCAGATGATGCCGATAATCTCATTCAGGCACAAACCGTCGATAACTTTACGATGTCTCGATGGGATTTTCCTGTTCGATTGGGTGCGCAAATCGTCCGCACATGGATAAACGATGAAACCAATGATGGCTTTGTGATTCGACTTCGTGGTGGGTATCAACTTGGTGACACAGATCGTTGGAAATACAATGATGCTGTCAGAACCGACAATGGAGGTATCAGTACGGAAGGATTTTATATTTCGTTAGGTATCGGCGGTTTTAATGGAGCGAAGAAAAAGAACTCGATAGAAGGTTCAAAGTTATAAAAACTAAATTCTGACCAAGTTCTTTTTGAGAAAGGACTTGGTCAAAGTTTGTAATTGATATTTTAGCTAAGCGTAGGGTTTTATCTACGATTTGATATCTGTAAAATTCTATTTTGAGTGTTTGGATTGAATTTGGTCTTTGGATTGAAATTCGTTTAGCTCACCTCGAAGAACCTGTGCCGATACCTCGGTAGAGAGTTTTGTCGACATTTCGACGTAGGCATGAGCCTAAGTCGAGCGGGGTTGTTTGTAATTGTATAGGTTGAAATTAGTGATATACTACTTTAGGTGCTGTATTGTGATTCTATTTCTGGCACTTCGAATTTACACCCTTGTAGATATATAAAAACAATACACTCCAAAAAATGTATCTTGGAATCGCTTTTGTAGTCTAAAGGA
>JAHDFQ010000043.1:4664-31050 GCA_020628085.1 Saprospiraceae bacterium | reverse complement strand
ACAGTACTATACATAGACTTCACCTCCTTATACCTCCAAGATAATTTTGAGCTGCGCTGGCTATTGCCTGTGGCAATACTAATGAGCAAAAAAATGCCCGACAAAATTAAAAAAGAGTAAAGTTTGCAAGTCTAACCATAAAAGGGATAATTCCGAAAATAAATAACGATTTCTATATTCTAAAAAGTATAAAATACGATAGGCTTATTCACTCATTTTGACTACTCTTTCTGTGCTAATACTTCCATCTGAAAATTCCATTAAAACAAAATAATAGCCATCTGGAATTTCATCTAATTCTAGCTGAAACGCGTTTGAATTGATCTCCTTTTGGAGTAAAATCCGATTTTGAATCGTTATAATGGACACCTTTTCAACTATATGAGTTGTCTTAATTTGATAAGAACCATCGCTTGGATTTGGAAATATATTAGTAGTATTAGCTTGGCTCAATTGATTAGTAGAGACAGGTTCTGCGGATATGCTTAAATTATCCAATAAAATAACGTCATAATTATAAAAATCTTCATCATAAGGACTACCTGTATAATTAAAAAACTCCATGATTACTTTATCGTTAAAACCAACAGGTAAATCATATTCATAGCTGTACAAAACCCCTTCATCTTGGTTATAAATATAATCTTCAAATGTTTCACCATTAAATGTATAGTGAAGTTTAAAAATGGACGTTAGAGGAGCTAACTCAGGAAATTCAAGTGCTTCATCTGTCCTAAATTGCATGAGATCGAAGCTCAATTTAGGAGCAACTGACTCGCCTAGTGTGACACAAAAATCCATTGTGTTTTTAAAAAATGTACTTTCTAATATTCCTTCTGGACTATCACAAAACTGAATTGAATTATTTTGGGCACTCGGATTAAATCCCGTATTGAATAAATAACTTTGATTCAAATATTCAATGGTACGATAGTCATAAAAAAAATTATCAGAATTGAAATGTAGATCATCATATACCGTGAAATCATAAAATGAAGGTTCATCAATGGGTTCTGACCAATCAAATTCAAAAGCCTTTATATTATTTTCTTCATCGACTTCATTATTATAGTCTAATTTGACAAATAGTTGTTGTCCTATTTCGAGTTCATTAAATGGGAAATCTATCCATTCATCGATATCGTAACCATCATTCGAGGCTAAATCATATAGTAGTTGGTAATTTTCGCTAAGGTAAACCGTCCCAGTTTCATCATAAACACTTAATTGAAAACTAAGTCCTTCTGGAAGTGTATTACAGCTTTCGTTTTCAATATAAACAGACAAGTGATACAATTCATCTGAGCAGTCTTTAGCGGATTCTTGGGCAACATCAATATTAAAATCATTAGAGATGTGGTAGTTATTTTGAACAAAGAAATATTCAACATGATTAGAGTTGTTGTTATCATTTGTTAATAGCTCAATTCTAATAAAATTTCGCTCTGTTTTTTCGACAAAATATGAATTATCAAAAATATAAGTCTTGGATTCACCTGAAACAATAGTATCTTCAATGGAATACGATAAATCAAATTCTCTAATTTCAATTATAGCTGGATTATCATTACTAGGAATATATGGCACTTCTCCCAAATTGGTAATCGTTACTTCAATGGGATAATATTCATCCTGCAAACAAACATACACAAACACTTCTGGAACGCTAATAGTAAGATCATATGTTTCTTCAGGATTTACGTCTCCACTAGGAATACCCACTGCCTTCCAAGCTGCTTCAACTGATGTTACTTCTATAGCATTTTCTCCATAAATTTCTTTGGCTGCTTCTAAAGACGTTTCATAGTAAAATTGGTAAGAAGAATTTGGAGTCAAAGCGGTGGTTTGAGTCAAAAACACGATTTGAAGAGCTTTGTCCATTCCGATACCTTGTATATCGTAAGCGTACTCATTTTCATTTGTACCCGTTCCTCCTTCTACGAGTAAATAAAACCAGTGATTACCAATTGAACTATTAGTATGAACGCCACTAAAGTCAGACCAAAATTCGCCACCATACATTTTGGGATGATTAAAAATATTGGGATCTTCAAAAGAACGAAATGGTTTAGAATATGGAGTTAACTTAAAGGATTGACCAATGTACCAGTTAAAATTTTCTGGATCTTCATAATATTCAAGTGCTTTACCAAAAACATCACTCATACTTTCATTAATCGCACCAGATTCGCCTTGATATACCAAATTAGAGGTATAATCAGTTACACCGTGCATAAACTCATGTGCAACGACTTCCAATGTTGTCAGCGGACCATTATTACAATCACCATCTCCAAAAGAAGCGAATTGACCATCCCAAAAAGCATTGACAAAATCACCTTGATGAACAATTATATTCATGGATTCTCCATTATTTCCTAACCCATTCCAGTTAAAATCATTCGATAATAAATCGTAGAATCTTTGCGTACAATAATGGGCATCTATGGCCACCTCGTCTTGGTTTTCATTCGTTAAATCCCAGTGTTTATCATCATTTGTAAATACTTCTCCAAAATTGCTAAAGACAGCATTACCATTTCCTCTTGTTAAATCTCTCAATTCAAATAAATCAGGTGCTAATGAATCAATGATAATCTCTTGTTCTCCATAATATTTACACACGCCTGTACCTTCGACAGAATTGTGCATTAAGAGCGGTAGGCTCAAAATGACTTGTCCCGTTCGAGTATCAATAAAATATCGTTGTTTATCAAACGGCTGTGTGCTGAACATATCTATTTGATATGCCAATTTATAGTTTCCTGACGAAGCAGGAAAAGCGGCATCAATGATTACTAATTCTGGTGTAGGTTTTGAATTTCTAGAAGGAAAATTCTTCATGGCATTATCTTCCCAAGCATATAACTCCGCATCCATATGTCGGATAGCCATTCTTAATGCCTGATCTTTTGAAATTGTTATGGGATCAAAAGGTTGAATTAGAGGTAAGTAGTATCCGCTAGCTCGTTGTACTTGACCATTTTTACTATGTAAAGTATAAGCACTGCCAAATACAGGAATATTGTTGTAGAATTGTTGAAATTTAGAATGGGTAAAACCATTTTTTCCCTTCAAGGTGCGCTCCAAACGCATTTCGTCACTATCAGACAAACCCATTTTAAGATGCTCTTTTTTGAAAAATTCATCTTCTAAAATGGGTTCTTGTACAGTTTTATGCTTGTATTCTTTTTGAACATATATTTTGGAATGACTTGAATGTTGTGCCCAAGAAATATGACTCAACATCAGAAAAAAGAATACAAAAAAGATTGATTGGTTAGTGCTACAGTTCATTTTGTTTTATTTTGGTTATGATAATTAGTAAGGTACAAATATTTTGTTAATTATGCCCTTTTCTTTGATATATATCAGATAATATTTATTCGTATGGGGTTGTACCAACACATAAATAGAATTATACGGCTTCAAATTCCTCTTGATAGTAGTGTGTCGCATCTTTGAGTAAAAAATTTAATTCTTCCACTTCTTTCTGCGTTCGACTAGATGACCAATTTAAATATTGAGTCAAATCTTCTGTGATGATACCTCTAGTTTTTTCGATACTTTTAATATCAAAATATAAACGTCCTGTTCTACGCACGTAAAAGTCTGTTAAACTATTGACCATTTCGTGATGAACACCGAACCATAATTCTGCACGGATTAGAGCGGTCACAGGTTCATCTGGATACTCATCCATTTTTGAAATAATCATTTTAGACTGTGTTCCATAATTGGTAACTAGATATTCTGCATGATAAGCCTCTAGACCCTTTGAAGCTATGGTTGTTGTAGTTTCTTTAATATAAGTTTGTACGGCATTTTTATCCAAAAGACTATCTTCTACTAATGGAATATTGTTTGTTTGACAAGATGTAAAGTTTTCAGGTAAACGTTTATCGACTAAATCTACAACTCGTTCAGCCATTTTTCTATAACCCGTCAATTTACCACCAGCAATAGAAATAAGTCCAGTGGAGGATTCAAATATTTCATCTTTTCGAGATAATTCTGAAGGAGATTTTCCGTCTTCATGAATCAAAGGGCGCAAACCAGCCCAATTCGACTCTATATCTTCTTGCTTTAGGTGAATGCTCGGAAAAGTCTGATTAATAGCATTTAACAAGTAATCTGCATCTTCTTTAGTTGCCACTACTCTATTCAAATCACCATTATAGTTGGTGTCTGTTGTTCCAACATAAGTAATTTTACCTCGTGGAATTGCAAATAACATACGTCCGTCAGGCACATCAAAATAGACAGAATTTTGCAAGGGTAATTTAGCATGTGGAAATACTAGGTGAACACCTTTTGTTAAGTGTAGCTGTTTGTTATTAATAGACTTATTGATTTTTCTCAATTTATCTACCCATGGGCCTCCTGCTGAAACCACTTGTTTTGCTTTAATGATGACTTTGTTACCAGTCAATTCATCTGTACATTCAACAGCATGAATTTTATCTTTTTCATAAATGAAGTCATCAGCAGTACAATAGTTTATAGCTAAAGCACCGTATGAATTAGCACGTTTGACGAGTTCAATCGTTAATCTAGCATCATCTGTTCGGTATTCTGCATAATAACAAGAACCTTTTAAATTACTTTCATCTAAAAGTGGTTCAATCTTCAAGGTTTCTTCTTTGGAGAGCATTTTTCGGCGATCTTCAGATTCTACACCTGCTAAAAAGTCGTAGACCATAACACCGAAAGAGGCTGCCAATTTTCCATAAGTTCCACCATCAGTAATGGGTAGTAGCATTTTTTCGGGAAGTACTAGGTGCGGAGCTAGTCGGTGTACCATAGCTCTTTCAGTACCGGTTTCACGAACTAATGCAACTTCCAATTGCTTTAAATACCGTAGTCCTCCGTGAATTAATTTTGTAGATTTACTAGAGGTACCTCCTGCAAAATCAAGTTTTTCTACTAGTGCCGTTTTCATACCTCGGGAAGCCGCATCTAAAGCAATTCCACAACCAGTAGCTCCACCACCAATGACCAAAATATCAAAAGTTTCTTGACCTAATTGCTGTAGGTTTTCTCTACGATCTAGTCCTGAAAATGTAGACATTACTTGCTCATTCATACAATTTAGTTTTTTAAGTTGGTAAACACTGAACTCTTATTTTTAATTTAAATTAATATCCACGCCTAGTCAACCACCTTCTGAACTTCGCAGCATTTACATTATGAGCTGCTAGATTTTTAGCAAAGTTATGTTGACCAGAAGTGTTAGGCTTTGCACAAAAGTAATAGTATTTGTGTTCTTCATGGTTTAAAACGGCATCTATACTTACTTTAGAAGCCATTGCAATCGGACCAGGTGGTAGACCAGCATACAAATAAGTATTGTATGGTGAATCATACTCTAAATGTCTATCCAAAACTCGTCGTGTTTCAAAATCTCTAGTTGCAAAAACTGCTGTCGGATCAGCTTGTAACAGCATTCCTATTTTTAGTCGATTTAGATAAACGCCCGCCATTCGTTTTTTCTCTGGATTGTAATTGGTTTCCTTCTCCACAATAGAAGCTAGTGTATAGACCTCAGCCGGTGTCATATCTAATGCTTTTGCTTTTTCAAGCCTACTCTCTTTTGACCAAAATGCTTCATGTTCTTTTTTCATTCGAGCAAAGAAATCTTTGGGGGTTGTGTTCCAGTAAAAGTCATAGGTATCTGGAATAAACAAAGACATCAATGTTTCTTTGGTAAATCCGTTATCGAGTAAAAATTCTTCATCATTAAATAGATGAAGGATTTCTATCGAATCAGGTTCTATAAAACGAGCCACTTTTGCCGCTACATTTTCAACTAAACGTTCGTTGGTCAAAACCACTTTTACCGTCGCTCTCCTACCATTTCTCAAATGTTGAATCAGTTTACGATTGCTCCAATTGGGTTGAATCTCAAAACGCCCTGTTCGCATATCATTTTTTTTGTATTGCATTTTCTCTGCTACCCAATTAAACGATACAGTATCAATTAAAAACCCGTTCAAATATAATTGATCTACAACTTCTTGATATGTTGCACCTGTAGGAATCTCGATCATATTATTTTCTATAATACTAGGAACATTCGGAGCAAAAACTTGCTGATATTTAGCGTATCCGAATATTCCACCAATGATTCCAACAATTATTATAATTCCAATGATTATTTTCCAATTCATAAATACGTAGCTTACCTTTAAACCGCCTGCGACTGTTAGGCAATTGATCTAGTGAAGGCTATTAACAAACATAATCTTAATATTGCTCTGTTTCATTCGGAAAATCTCTTGACTTCACATCATCAATATATTGACCCACCGAGCCTTTAATCACTTCAAATAATTCTAAATAACGTCTCAAAAATCTAGGTTGAAAATCTTTAGTAATTCCTAATAAGTCATGGGTCACAAGTACTTGTCCATCAGCATGTTGTCCTGCACCAATTCCAATAATAGGTATTGTCAATTTTTCAGCAACTTTTTGAGTTAAAGCAGCGGGTACTTTTTCTAAAACGATGGCGAAGCAACCTAAATCTTCCAGAATTTTAGCATCTTCAATTAATTTTTCTGCCTCTTCTTTTTCTTTTGCACGAACCGTGTATGTTCCAAATTTATAAATAGATTGAGGTGTTAACCCCAAATGTCCCATAACAGGAACTCCTGCTGTTAGAATTTTTTTAATAGACTTTGAAATTTCGGCTCCACCTTCCAATTTTACAGCATGTGCGCCAGATTCTTTCATAATTCGAACGGTTGATTCAAGCGCCAACATCGGATTTGATTGATAATTACCAAAAGGTAAATCAACAACTACTAAAGCACGGTTGACCCCTCTAACAACCGAAGAGGCATGATAAATCATATTATTTAACGTTATAGGTAGTGTCGTTTCGTGTCCAGCCATAACATTTGAGGCGGAGTCGCCGACCAATAAAATATCTATTCCAGCTTCATCTAAGATTCTTGCCATTGAATAATCGTAAGCTGTTAACATGGCTATACGTTCTCCCCTTGATTTCATCGCTTGTAAAACGTGTGTAGTTACTCTTTTTGCATCATTTTTATGAACAGACATATGCTTATTTAGTTTTGAACATTCGACAGATAGGCATGAAAATTACAAATAATTTCAAACCCTACATTCTTTATATTACCTTATTTTTCCGCAATATAATTAAACTCTTCGAGTATTACTCAAAAAAAAGTGCGACTCCTTCCCGACAAACTTCATTGAGAATTGGTTTTATTTATCTTTAAAAAACGTTTACCTTTGTCGCATGAAGAAAAACACATTTATCCTGACATTATTTTTAGTGACCATTTGTACATGGTCTTGTAACAACGATCTTGACTTAATTGATGAATGGAAGAATATTCCTGTGGTATATGGACTATTGTCAAAATCTGATGAGGTGCATTATATAAGAGTTGAGAAGGCTTTTCTTGATCCAAACACTAGCGGATTGGAAATTGCTCAAAATCCAGATTCTTTGTATTATGGCGATAATGTAGCGGTAGAAATAGAGCGGGTTGAAACGGGAGATAAAGTTCGTCTGGAAAGAGTGGACGGTTCTGATTTTGGCTTAGATAGAGAAGATGGTATTTTTGCCACAGAACCTAATATTTTGTATCGTTTCTCGGATAGTGATTTACCGCTCATTACGAATGAAACTTATCGATTGATTATTACGGATGGTGATACAGATGAAATATTAACAGAAGCCACGACAAATGTTGTTGGTGAATTTGAGGGTATTTCTGGTCAGCCTTCTAATCCGATTTTTTTTAATATGGCCGGATCGGTTAGGTTTGGTTGGAGAATAAATGATTCTGATGGAGATATTGACCGAACTGCTGTTCTTTTTGATGTTAGAGTTCGGATGCGATATCGGGAACAAGTAATTGGAGATCCTTCTTCTTCTCAAGATAAAGAATTAGTTTGGTTAGTGGCTCAAAATATTGAACGTGATATTGGAAACGGTGGACTTTCTCCCCAAATTACAACTACAGTTACTGGGTCTGATTTTTATAAATTCATTGCTGCGAATGTGGATCAAAATCCTAATTTAGTTCGCATCTTTGAAAATGTAGATATCGAAATTGATGCTGCAGGTCCAGAAATTTTAGATTTCATCACTATTGGACAAGCGAATACAGGTATTACAAGTGCACAAGAAGTACCTATATATACTAATCTATCTAATGAAGGTATCGGTTTATTTTCATCCAGAAGTAAAACCGTTTTAAGTGAATATAATATTAACTCTGAAACTCGTGATTCTTTGAGAGACGGATCATTTACGAGCGAGTTGAACTTTCAGTAAAATAATTTACAATATTTCTCTTCGTTAAAAAAGCTGAACTCAAACAAATGAGTTCAGCTTTTTTTAATCTATCAAATAGACCTGCATACACAGGCGAGTTTGAAAATTATGCTCCGCACATTAAACAATCTGGATCGTCTAATGAGCAAGCTTGAGGTGCATCTGCAACCGAGGCGGTTTCTGGCGATGCTGTTCTTAAACTTTCTTTGACTGTAAATTTAATGGGATCGACGGCCGCTTTTGAACGTAAGTAATACATACCTGTTTTCAAACCACGTTGCCATCCATAAAAGTGCATAGATGATAACTTCTTGAAGTTTGGACTTTCAACAAATAGATTTAGACTTTGGCTTTGGCAGATAAAAGCACCACGATCAGCCGACATATCTAAAATCACTTTCTGTTTCAATTCATAAGCTGTTTTGTATAAGGCTTTGATATTCTCTGGAATTTCAGGAATATGCTGAATTGATCCATTAGCTGCCATTAATCGCTGCTTCATTTCTTCATTCCAAATACCCAAACCAATTAAATCTTTTAAAAGATGCTTATTGACAATAATGTATTCTCCAGATAATGTTCTACGAGTATAGATATTGGATGTATAAGGCTCAAAACATTCGTTGTTTCCTAGTATTTGAGACGTAGAAGCGGTTGGCATTGGTGCTAATAATAAGCTATTTCGAATACCATTTTCTTTGATTTTTGCTTTCAAATCTGCCCAATCCCAACGATCAGAAGGTGTCACATTCCACATATCGTATTGTAAAATACCTTGACTGACTGGTGATCCTTCATAAGATTGATATGTACCATCTACAGCAGCAATAGCATTGGATTCGGTTAAAGCAGCAAAGTAGATCGTCTCAAAAATATCTCTATTTAGTTGACGAGCCTCTTCACTATCAAAAGCATAACGCATCAGTAAAAAGGCATCTGCTAATCCTTGAACCCCAATTCCGATAGGACGGTGACGCATATTTGAATTTTCAGCTTCTTGAACTGGGTAATAATTGACGTCAATGACACGGTTCAAATTACGAGTAACCACTCGTGCGATTTCATATAATTTTTGGAAGTCAAATTCCCCGTCGTTAACAAATTTAGCTAAAGAAATAGATGCTAAATTACAAACGGCTACTTCATCTTTTGATGTATATTCAATAATTTCTGTACACAGATTACTCGAACGAATCGTACCTAAATTCTTTTGGTTTGATTTTTTGTTCGCTGCATCTTTATATAGTAAATAGGGCGTTCCAGTTTCTATTTGTGATTCTAAAATATGAAACCACAAATCTTGTGCTTTAATGACTTTTCTAGCTCGACCTTCTTGCTCATATTTATGATATAAGGCTTCAAATTCTCCACCATGTACATCAAATAATCCTGGAGCTTCATTTGGACAGAATAATGACCACTCACCGCCGTCTTTTACACGTTGCATAAATAAATCAGGAATCCATAATGCGTAGAATAAATCTCTAGCACGCATTTCTTCTTTTCCATGATTCTTTTTTAAATCCAAAAAGTCAAAAATATCTGAATGCCACGGCTCAATATACACCGCAAATGCTCCTTTTCGTTTTCCGCCACCTTGATCGACATAACGAGCCGTATCGTTGTATACTTTCAACATTGGAACAATTCCGTTTGATGTGCCACCTGTTCCTTTAATGTATGATCCTTGCGCACGAATATTGTGAATACTCAAACCAATTCCACCTGCAGATTGTGAAATCTTAGCACAACGGGTTAGGGTTTCAAAAATACCTGGAATACTATCTTCCGTTGCTGATAATAAGAAACAAGATGATAATTGTGGTTTCGGTGTTCCTGCATTAAAAAGCGTTGGTGTAGCATGAATAAACCACTTTTCTGACATAAGGTTATACGTCTCAATTGCAGCGTCAATATCTTCACCATGAATACCAACTGCCGCTCGCATCAACATATGTTGTGGACGCTCCACCACTTCCTTATTCATGCGCAGTAAGTACGAACGTTCTAGGGTTTTAAAGCCAAAATAATCGAAGCTGTAATCTCTATCAAAAATGATTGCAGAATTTAAGCGATCCTTATTTTTTTGTATAATTTTATACGTTTCTTCACCAATTAAACCAGCTTTTTCACCTGTTTTTGGATCGATATAATTATACAAATCCTTCATCGTTATAGAGAACGACTTTTTGGTGTTTTTGTGTAGATTTGAAATGGCGATTCTTGCAGCTAATTGGGCATAATCAGGATGCTTAGTCGCCATCGTAGCGGCTGTTTCAGCAGCAAGATTATCTAACTCTGTTGTAGTTACACCATCATATAAACCTAAAATGACTCGCTTTGCAATTTCAATTGGTTCTACATATTTATTTGCTAAACCATAGCATAATTTCTTAATTCGTGCGGTAATTTTATCAAAGCTGACCGCTTCTTTTTTACCACTTCTTTTGATTACTTCCATAGTGTCTTAAATTTGTTTTTTACTATTACCATTCTTACGATTGAGGCGAAACCGAAGTAAATATTACTTCGGTTTCTTTTTATTGGTTTTTTGAAGTTGGTTAAATTATCTCGTTTTAAAAATCTTCATCTAATGAGAATACCTGACTTTCTCTGTCTGTCATTACGCCTGATTTTTGATAATCGCCTACTCGCTTTTCAAAGAAATTTGTTTTTCCTTGTAAAGAAATCATATCCATCCAAGGAAATGGATTTTCGACATTATAAATTTTGTCTGCACGAAGTGAAAGCAACAAACGATCTGCTACAAACTCAATATATTGACACATCAAATCAGCGTTCATTCCGATCAATTTAACTGGTAGCGAATCGGATACAAATTCCTTTTCAATTTCTACAGCATCACTAATAATTTTAGTTACTGTTTCTTTCGGTAATTTGCGTTCCAAATGGTCATTGTATAACAAGCAAGCGAAATCACAGTGCATACCTTCATCTCTGGAAATCAACTCATTAGAAAAAGATAAACCTGGCATCAAACCACGTTTTTTTAACCAGAAAATGGAACAAAATGAACCTGAAAAGAAGATGCCTTCTACAGCAGCAAAAGCAATTAATCGTTCTGCAAAAGAGCCTTCGTCAATCCAGCGTAAAGCCCAATCGGCTTTTTTACGTACACAACTTAAATTGTCAATAGCATTAAATAAATATTCTTTTTCCTTATTGTCTTTTATGTAGGTGTCGATCAACAAAGAATAGGTTTCCGAATGGATATTTTCCATCATAATTTGAAATCCATAGAAAAATTTCGCTTCTGTATATTGTACTTCAGCAACAAAATTTTCTGCAAGATTTTCATTTACAATCCCATCACTAGCAGCAAAAAAGGCCAGAATGTGTTTGATGAAATGTTTTTCTCCTTCATTTAACTTTTCCCAATCCACTAAATCTTGGGAAAGATCAATTTCTTCAGCGGTCCAGATACTGGCTTCTGATTTTTTATAATATGCCCATATATCATCGTGCTGAATTGGAAAAAGAACAAAACGGTTGGGATTTTCTTTTAGGATTGGTTCGATAAACTCGGTCATGGTCGAGTATTTAATTTGGTTTAAAAAATAATATTCAATAATGCTTTTGTCCGTTTCTAGTAAGGGTAGAAATACAGAAGTATACCATACTCTGATTTCAAATTTCGTAGTCCGAAAAACTGAATATCATACGATGAAATTCAATTAAACTGATTTCTGTGGTGTAGCTTTGACAAAAAGTGTATAGACTTATTAAAGCCTATTTGAGAAGTTTACTGTTCAATAAAAGCGTACAAATTCTAGCGTTAGGCTACGCATTAATTCACCTAACAACAGTAATTATATTCTTTTATTTTTTAATATTGAGCTGTTCTTCTTATTGGTAAGAAGTATTGACCTTGGTTAAAATATTGTAAATCAATATGATTGTCTTCTCCTGCACTAATTATGTATGTTTGTAATACGAATTTACAGAATATTTACGTCCCATATACCCGAACTTACTAACACAATGTGAATAACTTTTTTAAACCGTTGATAAACAGCAACTTGCACGTATGGTTCTTTTTTCCACAATGTGGATAAACTTTGTGTTAGGAATAAAAAAGCATGTAACTAATTTGATTACAATTATAACGGACGTTTAAAATAAACGTTTTCTTTTAAAAAACCAGGCAATTAAAAGACTGACAGCCAGCGAAAAAACGATTAGATAAATAAAAGCATTTTCGGAATCATTAAACGGAACAATGACATTCATACCAAATAAACTTGCCACTAAAGTAGGTACCATTAAAATAATGGTAATGAGTGTGAGTTGTTGAATAACAATATTCAGATTATTAGAAATAATAGAAGCATAAGCCTCCATTGTTCCATTAAGAATATTGGTATAAATATTTGCCATTTCCAGAGCCTGGCTATTGTCAATGATTATATCTTCAAATAAATCTGTTAAGTCTTCGTCATCACGAATATTCAAAAAATTGGTGCGTTTCATTTTCATTTTTAGTAATTCATTTGTACTTAATGAATTTACAAAGTAGACCAAACTTTTTTCAATACTCAATAATTGTTTTAGCTCTCTATTACGACTCGAATCATATAATTCCCGCTCGATAACATTTCGTTTGAGATTTAGTCGTTTCAAACAAGTTAAATAGCGATAAACCGTTTGCTCAAAAATCTGTAAAACAAATTTTTGGTGGTTCGAAGGATTAAAGTTTTTGACTTTGTTTTCTAAAAACAATTGAAGAACAGGGCTTTCGTACGATGTGATTGTAATGATGTGTTCGGGCGTTAAAATAATACCAATTGGAACAGTAATGTAGAATGCCTCATTACCAGTTTTGGATTCGTTTAGTATAGGTGTGTTGAGAACAATCAAACGTATATGATCTTCTCTTTCGTAACGGGAACGTTCATCAATATCTAGTGAATCTGTTAAGAAATCTAGTGGAATTTCATGAGCGGTTGCTAGTTGTGTTAGTTCTTCTTGTGTGAAAGGTGAAGTTATATTGATCCAGCAGGACGGACGAGGCTCGTCCACCATTCTAATTTTGCCTTCACTGGTTTTTATTAAATACTGAATCATAGTGATGCAAACTTACAATAACATTTTGGTTTGCCATAGATTTTATTGAATAGAAATGAGGGAATATTATTCTTTCAGTAATTGAAGTAATACACCATTTGTCCATCCGAACCCATCTTGGACAGGATATTCTCCTCCTCCACTTTTCAAATTGGTATCGACGACATTATATTTTTCCATCAATTTTCCAGTTTCAATGAAAACTTTAGTATTTAGATTGATCCAACGGCCTTTTATTTGGTTGGCTAAGTCATCAAAACCATAATTTCGTAAACCTTTTATAGCTATCCATTGAAGCGGTGCCCAGCCATTGGGTGCATCCCACTGTTGACCAGAATGTACGGTTGTAGAAACTAAACCACCGTCTTTTAGAAATTCACTTTTTATGATTTTAGAGATGGAAGCTGCTTGTTCTTCAGTAGCAATGTTAAAATAAAGTGGAAACAACCCAGCTAGACTTTTGAAGCTAGTTGATTGCTGTTTGATGAAGTTATAATCCGTATAAAACTGAAGATTCGTATCCCAAAAATATTCATGGATAGCTGCTTTCCTTTTATTGGCTAAAGATTCAAAGTGGGTTGCTTTTTCATTGTTTTTATTTAATTGAAATGCTTTTTGGAGAATAGATTCCAAATGATATAATAAGCAATTCAAATCTACGGGAATGATGTTGCCCGTTTGTATGGTCGATAAGTTCATACCATCATCAAACCAACGTGCGCTAAAATCCCAGCCTGACTCACAAGCAGCTTTGATATGACCAAAAAATTCCTTCGCTGGTTGATCGGTTTCTTTTAAAGTGTATATATCTTCGCCATACATTTCTGCTCTTGGAACAGGATGATTGTCGTAATAACGATTTAAAATGGTCTTATTATTTAGTTGTACACAATGTTCTTCTACAAGGTTTTGATCGTTTACAATATCTGATTGATTCATCCAAAATTGATATTCCTTTTCCAGAACATCTATATATTCCATATAAATAACATCACCTTTTTGATCTGCTAACAACTCAATCATTGAAGAAAAAAAAGGAGGTTGTGAACGGCTTAAAAAATAGGTTCTATTGCCATTGGGAATATGTCCAATTTCACGAATTAAAAATGCAAAATTCTGAACCATAGATTCAATCAAATCAAAACGCCCACTTGCTTTTAAGCCCAACATAGTAAAATAACTATCCCAATAATAGATTTCGTTGAATCGACCGCCTGGTACGACATAAGGATATGGAAGCGGAATCAAAGAACTGCCCTTTACAGGTTTGTCTGCTGCACGGGTGAGCACATCCCATAGACGTTCGATATGTGCAACTACACCTGTATTAATATCGGTTTGAAAATTACTTTCTCCTGCTTTAGTAACCGTAAAATATTGATTAAAAAACTGTTCTAAGTTAAAATTAGTTTGCTCTTTTTGAAGCTCATATTCGTTCATAATTATACTTGGATCAGTTTTAGGAATAGCATCTGTGATGACTTTTCCATCTGTCCAAATCCCACTTAAATGCAAATCTTCAAATAATCCAGCAAATATGATTTCAGGTGATTCGTATTTCATTTTTTAGACGGTTTTTTGAGTCATTTTTTTCAAAATAAAGACAATTACCAATAGAATTGCCATTGGAATCAATAAAAAATAAAAAGCATCGGTTCCTCCTACTGTTCCGAATAACCATCCGACAATTCTTGAACCAAGTGTGCCACCTAAAGCGGAAAAAATAATAATTAAACCAGACATGGGAGCATGTAAATTGGTGGGTAAAGCACTTAAAACAGTCGAGTTTAACAGTGGGTAAATTGGTGCAATAAAAAGCCCGATCATTGGTAACACAAAACCTAAAAATGGAATATCAGCAAAGTTTGATATTTGTATTAAACGTTCTCCGTCAACCACTAACTTCGGTAAAACAATAAAAAGAATAGATGCCGAAATTAACAAGCAAGCTGCCACAATTATTGTCCAATCTAATTTTTTGGCTAACCAACCTGCTAAAAACCGTCCTAATCCCATACTAATCGCTAAAATACTCGCCATTTGTACACTCAATACTTCGCTAAAACTGAATATTTTTTCATTAAATCTCGGCAACCAAGTCATCATTCCTTGTTCGATCATTACAAAGAAAAAAGCTGAAAACACAAACACAATTACGAGTGGTTTGGCAAGTAATTTTAAAGTTTCTACTAAATCGTCCCCTAGCGAATCACCTGCGGTAGTTTCTTCCATTTCTATTTTTGAAAACAGTAGGAATAGAAATGATAATCCAACTAAAACCGCTAAAAACGGATATACATTTAGCCATGCATCTGGATTGGTTTCACTATAAAAAGCAGGGAAAATGAAATACGCAGAAGCAATCCCAAACATAAAAAAACCTTCAATAGAACTCATCATGGACGCGTGTTCTTCCTTGCCATTGGTTACTAAACCAATAATAGAATAAACGGATAATTTGATAAGTGCAAAGGAAACTCCGACGGTTAAAAATAAAATTTTCGTGGCATTAAATGTGTTTCCAAAATACATGCTGATACAACCTAAAAATACGATAGCAAGTGCGGCGAGCATCGCTTTTTTGTATCCAATTCTTGGTAAAAAAGAAGCTAGTAAAAAGGAAACAATGGCAATCGGTAAATCCTTAAAGGCTTCTAATATGGAGGCTTGAATTTCGGTAACACCATAATTATTTAATGCTTTTTGAATGACAATTCCAACACTATTGAGAAGAATTGCAAATACAAAATAATTGATGTACAGAGATATTTTAATTCGGAGATTTTGGTTGTTCATAATTGCTTATTTATAGATACGGCTCTAAAATAGGCATTGCAATTTATAAAAAGAAATCATGTCGAAATTGGATGTACAAAATATTTATAGGTTGGTACATCACAATCTGTTGCATCACCCCAAACAGGTCGAAAACCATTTTGAATGCGGTAATAGTCTGCTACTATATCGGCCTGTTGTTCTAAATTGAAATCTTCTAAATTTGCTCCTTTTTCCTTTTGAATCTCTAAATTTGCTCGTCCACCATAGTTGTAACCTTCAGGTGTGTGTTGTGCGTGAAGAGCTTTGGGAATATACTGTGCACCCATTTGTTGATATTGCCAAACATGGGTCATTTCATGTATAAATAATGGATCACTCATACTGCCCCAACTATTAATAATATTAAAACTGACGTAGGCAAATCGATGTTGTTTCGGTCCAATATAAGCATTATTATCAACTCGAACTCGTCTATAATTAATGGTATTTCCAAACATAGCTTTTGCTATTTTCAACTCATGATTGTTCAATGGTCGGCTTTTGAATTTTATAAAATCTTGGATGATCTCGTAGATTTCGCTTAGACCAAAAATATCCATAAACAAGAAAATCCATTCTATACACCAAAGTAGGATTTTAGAGAGAAAACTATTTTCCGAGTTATTATTATTTGAATATTTATTAAAAGAATATTTTGGAAAAGTAAAAATATGTTTAAAAAAAGTAATGATTCTTTTAGGTAAAAATTGAACCCAATCCATTAATCGAATGAATATATCTTGGCATTTTCTATAAAAAAGGAATAACATAAATTACTTAAATCGAATGGCTTTGACGGGAGAAATACGGGTAACGAGATATGATGGAATAATTAAAAATAATACCGTTATACACAGCGTTCCAATATTTAAAATTAGTATCATCCAAAAATTAAGTTCAATAGGTGCAACAGAAAGATAATAATCTTCCTCTTGCAGGGTAATAAATCCAAATTGATCTTGTAAAAAACAAATCGAAAGTCCTAGTATATTACCGAAAAGCATCCCCAAACCGATAATATAAGCAGCATAGTACAAGAAAATCCGTCGAATACTCCAGTTGTGCTGTCCTAGTGCTTTTAAAATTCCGATCATGTTCGTGCGTTCCAAAATGAGAATCATCAATGCCGTAATCATATTAATAATAGAGACGATTAGCATTAATAAAATAATGACCACTTCATTAATATTTTGTAATTCTAGCCATTCAAAAATACTTGGAAACTTACGCCGAATCGTTTCAGGATATAAATCTCGAGGTAATTTTTCATAGTATAAATAGTCTCTAATAACTTCTAAATCGTCAATATCATCGATAAATACCTCAAAACCTGTCACTTGATTTTCATTCCAACCTTGCAGACGTTGTACTTGGCGAAGATCAACCAAGGCGAAGCGTTTGTCGTATTCTTCAAGTCCTGTTTTGTAAATACCGCAAACTTTGTAAGCCCGTTTTAATTGTTGATTATCTTTTGCAAATAAAATTTGAAGTCGATCCCCTACTTTGAGTTTTAATCGTTTTGCAGTAGAATTGGAAATAAGAATATCTTTAGATGCAATTGTATCTGGCAATTCGATGATTCGCCCGTCAACCAGATTTTTTTTCAAAAATTCCCAATCGAAATCATGCCAAATGCCTTTTAAAATAATGGCTTCTATTTCGTCTTTGGTTTTGATGACCCCTTTTTTAGTAGCAAATATTTGCACGTGATTGATCCCACCATTGGTTTGTTGTTGTTCTAAATGATGACCATCGGGACGGTTTTTAAGACTACTAATTTCAGCAAAATATTTGATTTGCTGGATAGAATCTAATCCTTTGGCAAACTCTTGGTTCATGTCCAACGGTGTTTCTTCAAAACTATTATTGACATTAATATCGGTAATATGAATATGTCCCCAAAAACCAAATATTTTAGTTGTAATTTCACTTTTGAAACCCCGAATTAAAGCAGTCGCAATAATCATAACCGCCATACTCAGCACAATGCCAGCAATAGCAATACGAATGATGAGTCGAGAAAATGATTTTTGTCCCGATGCAGCTACTTTTCTTGCTATAAAATATTCAAAATTCATGTATTGTTTTTCAAAAAAAGGGAGTAGTTGAAGCGTTAGAAATCAGAAATGAATGATAAACCGTTCCAAACTGACCGCAAGATACAATTCCATATTTGTATGAAATACTTTTCTAGTATAATTACTCCAACAAATCAACTTTTTCACCCACATCCAACTACATGTCTTAGATTGAAATACCTTCATCTTTCTCATATTGATGAATAAGGTGTCCCTTATGGTTCTAAATCGAGCTTTTTTCATTTGCAAACATAATTTAGAATATTTTTCAGAATACATCCTTTGGTGGATTGGTTTTAAGCTAGGGTAATTTTCATGTTTAATTATTTCTATTCTCTTGGAAATAGAACTCGATTATATTTTCTATTCTCAGGTATATATTGGACTAATTTTCCATTTTTATCATCTATAAACAGTTTACCACAATTCTGACATTCCCATAAAGTTGAAAAGACTTTCATACTTCTTAGTTTCATACAAGCTTCCTCTCTCTCTTTTGGTTTACTTGAAGGTTCTTCAATTACTTTATCAACTTTATTCCAAAACTCAAACCAATGCGAATCTGATATAAAATAACCTTTATATTTTATAAAATCTGTATTGTCAAATATAATATGTTTACAACTACACTCTATTTTCATATATTAAATTTTCATAATAAAACAACGAATAAAAAACGGAACTATTCCCACCAAGCATGAGTTTATACATTTATTCTGAAAAAGCAGCAAAGGTTTTACTATTTTTGCGGCTGATTTGACAAGATACGAATATTATATATTATGAATTTTTTAGAAGAATTAGAATGGAGAGGTATGCTCCACGATAAAACACCAGGCATTGAAGAAGCACTTGAAAAAGGGATGGTGACTGGATATATTGGATTTGATCCGACTGCCCCGTCGATGACCATTGGAAATTTTGTACAAATTATGTTGCTCAAATTATTTCAATTATCAGGGCATAAACCAATTGTGTTGATGGGTGGTGCAACGGGTCGTGTGGGTGATCCTTCTGGAAAAAATGAAGAACGTCAGCTCAAAAGTTACGAAGAACTCGACAGTAATTTGCAGCATCAAGTGGTACAGATGAAAAAATTCTTGGACTTTGACGCAGGTGAAAATAAAGCGGAATTGGTCAACAATTTGGACTTTTATAAAAATATGAACGTCTTAGACTTTCTACGTGATGTCGGAAAAACATTGACCGTTGGCTATATGACTTCTAAAGAATCGGTTAAACGTCGTTTGGAAACGGGTTTATCTTTTACGGAATTTAGTTATCAATTATTGCAAGCATACGATTTTCAATGTCTGTACGACCAGCGCAATTGTATATTACAAATGGGTGGTTCAGATCAATGGGGGAATATTACTTCAGGAACAGAATTTATCCGTCGAAATGTAAGCGGAAAAGCCTACGCTGCCACTACTCCACTGTTGACGAAGGCGGACGGGTCAAAATTTGGAAAATCTGAAAAAGGAAATATTTGGTTAGATCCGAACCTAACTTCACCTTACCAATTTTACCAGTTTTGGTTGAATGCAGCTGATGCAGATTTGCCCAAATTCATGCGTTACTTTACGTTAAAATCAAAAGAAGAAGTATTGGCATTAGAAGCTGAACACGCCAACAATCCAAATGCACTAAAACGAATTTTAGCAGAAGAACTAACCCGACGGGTACATTCAGATGAAGCCTATGAAGCTGCCCTAAATGTTTCTAATTTATTGTTCAAAAATGCTTCAAAAGAGACGCTTTCGGCTATGAATACTGATGCTTTAGCAATCGTAGCGGAAGAAATTACCTCGTTTGAAGTCGAAAAATCTGTATTTGAAAACGGGGTTAATATTTTGGATTTATTGACAGAACATACGACTATTATCAAGTCAAAAGGTGATGGGCGTAGGGCGATTAAAAACAATGCTATTGCTGTCAATAAAGACAAAGTAAAAAGCCATGAATTGATGGTTTCAACTTCTGACTTCTTACATAATAAATATGTTATGATTGAAAATGGTAAGAAAAATAAATTTATGTTGGTTGTTGTATAATCGATAAGATGCAGACGAAAGGTACATTCAATTGTATCTTTCGTTTGGAATCTATTCCTACGCTATATTGTCTTTATTTTCTATGAAAAGACTCCGATGATCTTTAATTTTCTTCCAATCATCTTTGTAGAAAATAATAACTAAAACAAGTCCTAAAACGGATAAAATAGAGCCTTCCAATCCAAATTCTCCACCCGTTAGAACATGGCTTCCCGATCTTGAAATGGTCAAAATAGATTCAGAATATAAGCCACTGACTTCAAATCCAAATACCGTTCCTTGAAAGAAATTCCAGGTTAAATGAAAACCCAAAGGACACCAGATTTGATTGTATTTGATGTATAATAATCCTAAAACAAAACCTCCCAATAATAAATTGAGTAACGGAAGTATATCCAATGATGGATTATTGTGATGTATCCAAGTGAATAAAACAGCCGACAAAATTAATGCTGTTTTGAGTCCAAAAGCTGTACCTACCAGATTAATGGTAAATGTTCTAAAAATTAATTCTTCGACTAAAGCAGCAATAAAGAAAAACAGAAGAAATTTAATAAGCATACTCCCATTCCAATGAAACGATTCAATTTGTACAAACCCGAAAATCCACAGAATGGCTACAATAGTACTTATGATACCAATTCCCCATGTTGATCCAATGGAAAATTCTATTAATTTTTGGCGAAGGGAATGGAGCTTAAAAAACGAGGGTCGCTTTTCAATCAGCGTAAAAATAGTGTAAATCGCTACCATTATTCCAATTGTTATCCCTACATAATAGACAATCTGATAGCCAATAGTTGCAAGCGTCAGTTCTGATGTGAGTGCAGTTAAAAATTCATCACGATCACCAGTTAATGCAATCAATAACATACTGATGCTTCCTACAATAATTGTGATGATTGTAAACAGAAAAAATTTACCAATAACGGTTAATAGTTGCTTAACAATCGGATTTAGATTCAATTCCATAAAGAAACAGTAATTTACTTTTTTTGATATGAACTTTACTTTGAAGGTACAATCATTTTAAATATATTGCCAAAGGAAATCAAAATATAACTGCATGCACGCAAAATACCAAAAGAAATACGATTCGCTTCAAGCTGATTTACTGGCATTGTACGATGAATTAAAACCACACGACGAAGTGGTTTTAAATAAAAAACAGGACGAAAATACTTGGTCTGTGTTGCAAACAGCTCACCACCTCATCTTAGCAGAACAAACTTCAATCCGCTACATTAAAAAGAAAATGAGTTTTAATCCTGAATTTAAAAATGCTGGTATCGGAACATCTTTTAGAAGTGCAGGGTTACGTATGTATCTAGCAAGTCCATTCAAAGCGAAAGCGCCAGATTTTATTGGTGATGCCTCCTTACCAGAAAAATCATCATTTTGGGAAGTTGTGAAGTTATGGAATGCTACTAGAGATGAATTGAAAGAATTACTCGAAACGATGCCAGATGATCTGTTGAAAAAAGAAGTGTACAAACATGCTTTTGGTGGTAAATTAACGATTTTACAAATGCTAGATTTTTTTGATAGTCATTTCAAGAGACACCGCAAGCAAATGCGAAGAACGATTAAGAATTATCATTTTGTCGTATAAATTATTTATCACGATCTGCTCTATTTTCGATTATACTATCAATCAAATCATCAATAATGACGGCTTGATTACTATCTAAAGTAATATCTTCTTTTGGTGCTTCGATAATTTCTTTTTTGGAATACTTTTCAGGTTTTGAGTTTTCTACAACAGCATTTTTTTGTAAGATATTTAATAATTTATCAGAACTGATCGCACCCTCTTCCCTGCGGACAACCTTACCGTTTTCATCAAAAAACACAATAGTCGGGAGTGTGTACACTTGGTGTTGAAGGTGCAGTAATTTTCCTTCACTTGACTCGATATCAATATATTTATAGACTTGGTTAGCAGTAATATAATCTTGTAGATTTTGATTTTGTCGAATCGACGTATTCATCATTTTACACGGCGTACACCAAGATGCTCCAAATATCAAGAAAGAACGTTTTCTGTTAGCAATTGCCTTTTTTTGCAAAAGAGACCAAGAGGAGGTAGGTTCTTTTTTCGATATGATTTTTGGTTGGGTAATTACAACTGATTTTTTCTTTTTTACAGTTGTTTTGATTGTGTTGAGAACAGCAGGTGGGCTTACGATTTTAACTTTACTAGGAGGTTTAATTTTTTTTGTAGTATTGTTATTTGAAACTTCAGTTATTTCCTTTTTATGTTCCAATATAACTCTATCAGCACGATTAGTAGTTTTAAGAATGAAGGATTTATCTGGAATGGGATTGATTACGTTAATAAATTTCAGTTCTAAAGCAGCTAGTGGAAGTTGAACTTTTTTAGATTCAGGTATAGTTTTGACAGGCTTATCGGTCAAACGGGCACTGACATTGACACCAGTTAATTGAATTATATTAGTCAATAAAATCGTAATCATAAACCCAAGTAAAAATACTCTGATAAGATCCATTTTATTGAATCGCTCATTTCCAACTTGATCAAAAAACAATTGAAATTTAGATAGATAAAAGTTTGACGAACACTGTTTCTTCAACGAATTAGATGCGGAAGCGACCTTTTTATTTGAGACAGACATAAAGCGTTGATTTCATTTTGGTTAATGAAAATCCATCTATAAAATGATGAATTACGCTTTCTCAATTGTATGTATATCGCAAATATAAACCTATTTCTCTCAAAACCAAGTATTTGAATATAAGATTTACATTTATCTTTTAAAAAAACTTTGGAAAATTGAACCAATTGTGTATTTCGAGACAACTGATGAGGAAATGGATTTATGATCTTTTTGATGTTCGACCATAAACTTAAAATAATCATTCATCGAAGAAGAACCCTCCACTTTCAATGCATTACTATGATCGAATTTGTTAAAGCATTCTGCTAAATCAAACCGTTCGTTGACAAAGGACATCGATATGATATCCATTTCTTGAATAAATTCAGACATGTATGTTTACTTTAAAACCAGAAAAAATCGGAGGGATGGATTTAAAGTTTTCTCAGATTCAGCTTTTTTGAATCAATGTATGTTGTTGAGAACAATATTATATAAAAAATAAAGAAAATGCAAGTATAGTGTTATATCTTCTTGCACTTTCTTCATATTATTTGATTATTTTTTATTACCCACCAGTTTCTTGTCTTAGAACCTTAAACTGGCTTTCCCATAATTGTCGCTGATCATCTACTTCGTCTTCATCGCAAAAATCTGTTATGATAACGATCGTTTCACCCGTTACTGGAGATTTACTCATTTGAAATTCTAGATATTCATCGTCATCCTCTGCATCTTCCCACTTAAATCGAATGCGTTCATCTTCTATATCATCTATCATTTCAGCTACTTCTTCCGAACCTTCCCATACAAATGTATACGTATCGCCTTCAATATCAACTTCGTCACAAAACCATCTAACCAAACAAGAAGGTGTAGTTAAAAATTTATATATAATAGTAGGTGATGCTCTGAAAATAAATTCTAAATCTATTTTTACTCTTTTCATAAACTAGTATTTAAATAGAATGAACATTTTTTTTGAAACTAAGGATACCAACAAGTAGTTCATTCTAAGAATCCCAATAAAAAACAAAAAATTCATTTTTCCAAGCATCGTTTAATATTTCTCATAATAAATGACACTAAATATTCGTTATAAAAAAGTTCTCGTATGAATATACGTTAATTATCAGGCTTTTATATATTAAGTATAAATAAATCAAATGAAACACCCTTGACTATAAACTGTAATAGTAGTACATTTGTAAACTGAACGTAAAAACAATATAAATACGTCAAACCAAAAGAATTTCTCCCAATACAATATTGAAAAACCATTGATTTAAACTGCATTTGATAAAGGCAGTATATTATGTATCCCATCTCATGTCTTATCAATAAGAAATTTGCAAAAGTGCATTTTTTTGAAGACCATTAATTTTATTTAAATCAAAGTTATATTATTGCATGAGACAACTCAAGATCACAAAGTCCATTACGAATCGTGAAAGTCAATCATTAGAGAAATATCTCCAAGAAATTGGAAAGGTAGATCTCTTAACTCCAGAAGAGGAAGTCGATTTGGCCAAACGGATTAAACAAGGTGATCAAATTGCATTAGAAAAATTAACCAAAGCGAATTTACGTTTCGTCGTATCTGTAGCAAAACAGTACCAAAATCAAGGTCTCTCTTTGAGTGATCTTATAAATGAAGGTAATTTAGGCTTAATAAAAGCAGCTCAACGTTTTGACGAAACTCGTGGTTTTAAATTTATTTCTTACGCAGTTTGGTGGATTCGCCAATCTATTTTGCAGGCATTGGCAGAGCAATCCAGAATCGTGCGCTTACCTTTAAATAAGGTAGGTTCTCTTAACAAGATTAATAAAGCTTTTTCAGAGTTAGAACAAGAGTATGAAAGAGAGCCTTCTTCGGATGAATTGGCAGAATTGCTAGAAATTCCTACAGAAGAAGTCGAAACTACACTCGGAGTTGCTGCTCGTCATGTATCTATGGATGCGCCGTTTGTCGAAGGTGAGGATAATTCATTATTAGACGTCTTAGAGAACAGCGGAACTCCAGGTACAGATACTGGTTTAGCTTATGGTGAGTCATTACGAAGAGAAATCAATCGCTCTTTGGGCACACTCACTGATCGTCAGTGTGATGTTATTAAACTTTATTTTGGAATCGGTGTAGAACACCCAATGTCTTTAGAAGATATTGGTGAAAAATTCGGTCTCACAAGAGAACGTGTACGCCAAATCAAAGATAAAGCCATCAACAAGTTACGATCTAAATCTCGTTCAAAATTATTGAAACATTACTTAGGTGCTTAACGCACAAATTAACTAAGTTGTACAAATTATCAGAGGTTGTCTCACGGGACAACCTCTATTTTTTTATGTTTGTACCTGAAAAGGAATATTCTTAAAATCTATAATGATATGCCACACTCCTACTTTGTTTCTGGTATCGGAACTGAAATTGGTAAAACAGTCATTTCTTCTATTTTGGTTGAGGCGCTAGAAGCTGACTATTGGAAACCCATCCAATCGGGTGATTTAGATTATTCGGATAGCATGAAAATTCGAGCATATATTTCCAATTCCAAAACGGTCATTCATCCAGAAGGATTTCGTTTAAAAACGCCTATGTCACCTCATGCCGCCGCTGATATTGACGATATACATATTGGTTTAGAAGATTTTAAATTACCCGTTACAGAAAATCATTTAATTGTTGAAGGTGCGGGTGGTTTGCTAGTTCCCATCAATCATCGACAGACTTTAATTGAATTAATTCAGCAATTGGGCTTAGAAGTTATTTTAGTTTCGAGGCACTATTTAGGTAGTATTAACCATACACTATTGAGTATAGAAGCACTAAAATCTAGAAATATCCCGATTAAAGGAATCATTTTTAATGGTAATGAACACCCTACAACGGAGGGAATTATTCAAGAACTAGCCGATATTCCCGTTTTATTTCGATTGCCTGAATTACCTGCTATCAATCAAAAAGAGATTACTCAATTTGCAAAAAAATTAAGTGCTGAATTATTAGAAAAAATAGGTTAAGTTTATTTGGATTTAATCCAAATAAGAATTAATTTTGTGGTATTGAACCAATACTTCAAATTATGAGTACTATTTCAAATAAGAATTTTCTTGATCCTAAACTCGAAAATCGTATTCGATTGCCTTTTGCTTTACCTGTTATTCAGGGTAAGAAAATGAAGAAAAAGTGTTGCAAAAAATATAAAAAAGGCAAACGCTGCGGTCGCTGCCCTAAGCAGTAATATCCATCTCCTTTATCCATATTCACCCTATCCTTCATCCTTTTTGGAATTAAAAATGTATCTAATTCCTTCAACAGTTGTTCTCAACTGTTAAAGAAGTGCTAAACCTATCCAAATAAAGACAAAAGTCTTGACTTATTGGACAAAATACCTTTACTTTGTAATTGTAAGGTTAGAT
>JAHDFQ010000043.1:0-4564 GCA_020628085.1 Saprospiraceae bacterium | reverse complement strand
ATCAAAACAACCCAATTATGAGAGGTGATGTTAGCGCCGACGGAGGCAGGTTTTCAGAAGATCAAGTGTTTTTTAATTACAAGGATTTTTTCAAAGATGATTTGTCTATTGCACTTCATTCAATGGAGCGTTTAAATGTAGATGTGTTCTTTGATATAGCAAAACTCATGAACATCAAAAAAGATCAACTAGCAGTTGATATTTTCGATATTTCCCCAAAAACAATTTCACGTTACAAACAGCAATCAAAAAAGCTAAACGCTAGAGATAGTGAAACAGCGTTAAAACTACTTGCTTTATATCATAAAGGAAAAAAAGTGTTTGGTAATGTAGATAGTTTCAATCGTTGGTTGCATAAATCATCTTTCGGTTTGGGTGGACGTGTACCGTATAAATTACTGGGTACTTTAACAGGTATTGATCTGATCATTGAGGAGTTGACCCGAATTGAATACGGAGATTTAGCCTAGTTGTATGCTAGTGTATCGAATAACAACGGTCGAATGGTCTGATAAAATGACGGCTTCTGGTTTTCCTGCACGCTGGAATAGTAAAGGAAGATTTGTACTTTATACAGCCGCATCAAGGGCGCTGGCTTGTTTAGAAAACGTGGTACATCGTTCTGGTGAAGGTTTAAACGATGTGTTTCGTGTGATGGTCATTGACGTACCCGATCATTTAGAAATATTAGAACTGAAACTCAAGGACTTACCCCCCAATTGGGATGATTATACGTCCTATTCTACTACTCAAAAAATTGGTGATGAATGGATAGCAGGTCTTGAAACTCCTATTTTGAAAGTGCCTTCCGCCATTATTCCTCAAGAAAATAATTACCTTTTCAACCTTGCGCACCCAGATTATTACCGACTTAAACTAATCAAAACAGAGCCTTTTGCTTTTGATTTACGGATTAAGGATTAGTACTATATATTTCAACATTTCTAAAATAAAATGAATAATTAGAAAATGAAAATGTTATTGACGATATGCCTATTGCTTCCATTTTTATTCATACAGAACGAAGGTGTAGAATGGTTGACTCCTTTGGAACACGATTTCGGTGATCTTGAATTTCAGAAAGAAGTAGAGTACAGTTTTGAATTTAAAAATATTTCTGACGAACCTATTTTGATTGATAATGTACGCCCCACGTGTGGCTGTACTACGCCCGATTGGTCTTACGACCCTATTCTTCCTGATTCGATCAGCAATATTCGAGTCGTATTTGATGCTAATAAAAAAGGTTATTTTAGGAAGAAAATTATTGTCTTCTTTAGCAATCAGCGCAAAAGTGATAAATTATACATTGAAGGCTTTGTCGAATAGAAAATAAATAGTCTATCAGATTTCCTATCTTTGCCAAAATTTTTAGAATCATTTTGTAATAAATGGTTGATTGGATATACTAATCAAGTATAAAAATTATTTCAACCTTAAAATGCTTAACACGTGAGCGTACTTATTTTTTTAATTCTATCATATATTTTATTGAGTATCAGTTTATATATGCTATTTCCAAAACTCAATAAAAGTGCAACAAGTGGACTTATCCCTGGACTTAATTTTATTGAATGGTGTGATGCTATTGGACGACCAAAATGGTGGGCTTTATTACTTTTATTACCAATTGTCAATATCTTTATTTACGCAGGCATGTGTGTGGACATGATGCGATCTTTTGGAAAATATGGGTTTTGGGATGCCTTTTTATCCGTTGTCTATGCACCCGCAGCTTTTTACAAACTCGCTAAAGACGATAAAGCTACCTACATTGGTCCTGCCATTACACTTGAAAAAGAATATTTGCAAAAATTGGCTGATGCCAACGAATCTGGAAATGCATACGAAATCAAGAAGTTAAATGCCAATAATCCATATATTAAGTCTCCGATGCGAGAATGGGCGGAGGCGATTATTTTTGCTGTTTTCGCTGCGGCATTTATCCGTATGTTTTTAATAGAAGCCTATAAGATTCCAACTCCATCTATGGAAGGTAGTTTGCTAGTTGGTGATTTCCTTTTTGTGAGTAAGGCTCATTATGGGATTCGAACACCTCAAACGATTGCTATGTTTCCATTGATTCATAATCGTTTGCCTTTTGTAAATGCGGAATCCTATTTAGAATCTCCGAGTTTACCATATTTCCGTTTACCAGCTTTGGAAAGTATTGATCGAAATGAACCTGTTGTATTCAATTATCCTGAAGGCGATAGTATTTATTTTGATCCAAGGCGGACATTTAGTGTTTATGATGAACGTAGAAATCCAGCCGTAGCACAGCGTGTTCGACAAATGAAGATTCCGTTAACGACTCGTCCTGTTGATAAAATGGATCATTATATTAAGCGTTGTGTAGCAATCGCAGGCGATAGTATTGAGATTAAAAACCGCCAACTATATATCAATGGCAAGCCAGCCGAAAATTTAAGTCATTTGCAATATAACCATGTTATTGATTTTAATGGTCAGAGCTTCAATACATCTAAATTGGACGAAATGGGTATTTCCAATTATGATTATGGACAACGTGGTGTACAGGCTGATAATTCATTTATAGCTGCACTTTCAGAAGAACAACTCAAAAAAATAAAAGCCCTTGGAAATGGTGTAGAAGCCTATAAAACTAAGGATTACTACGTGCGTGCTGTGGGTAGTCCCAATGCTTTTGCAGACAAAATGAATGAATATGATATTCCTAATGTTTCCATTGCTGGATATCAGGGACAAAATGGTAGAATCAATGTGGTTAAGTTATCGGATGCTCAATATCAGCAACTCAACCAAGATAGCACCGTCAGTTTAGAACCCTACATTGACCCATTATTTGGAAATGTAGATATGTCAAAAGATTGGACAGTAGATGATTTTGGTCCTATTTGGATTCCAAAACGTGGTTCTACAATTACTTTAACCCAAGAAAATATTGACCAATATCGACGAACGATTGATGTATATGAAGACAACGATTTTGCTGAAAAGAACGGAAAATTCTATATCAATGGCGAAGAAACCAATCAATATACATTTAAATTAGATTATTTTTGGATGATGGGTGACAACCGCCACAACTCCGAAGATTCACGGGTGTGGGGTTTTGTGCCAGAAACGCATATTGTAGGTAAACCCTTATTTATTTGGTTCAGTACCAAAGACGGAAGTATGACAAATGGAATTAATTGGAGTCGTATATTTAGTTCTGCGAATAAGAAGTAATTTTGAAAATGTAGAACTGAAAAAACGCTACATAAAAATACGGAATTATCCATCTAAAGATTTTAAGCGTTATTTGTACTTTTCGTTGTTATCGGGCGTCGAGCCCTCAACAACGATGAATGGTGGTTGTTAAGGAGGTGAAGTATATATAGAGTGCTGTTTTACAGTACTCTATATATACTTCACCTCCTTAAACCTCCAAGACAATTTTGAGGGCTCGACGCCCGACAAAATTGCAAAAAAGTAGTATTTGCAAGTCAAAATCATTTAATGGATAATTCCGTAAAAATATAACGCTAGGCGAAGACTTTATTCTTCGCCTTTGTTTATTGCACCAATGATCTAAAAGAGATAAAGCTAGGATTTAGATTTCGTATTTGAAGTAGATCGTTTTGCTTACCCCGAAAAAGAATCCTGTCTGCCACAGGTAGATTTACCGACATCACGACGTAGAATATTCTACGCCGAGCTATCTCTTTTTCTATTTTACTAAACTACGTTCAGCTGAGGGGAAGTAGGAGCATATCTTAATACGCAAAACAGAATTCTGTTTGCAACAGGTAGATTTACTGAACATCAAGTGGGCAAAGCCTATGCTAAACGGAGAAAAATGATAAAATTATTTAAGAGTATTGTTTGTGGTGTATATCTGTTTTGCAGCTCTGGGGGTAAAAATTTGGAATTAATAAAGTATAGAGTAACTATAAACTTATCTATTCTTATTTATTTTAATATTTTAGCAATATATTATTTATTTTTCAAATCGCATTTTCTTGCTGTTATGAAATTAATAGAAGATTCCAAGCTAATTATATTATCAACTGGAATACTTCTAGCTGCTATAATATACATATGGATTTCAAAAATTTTAGACAGGATAATAGAAAGTATAAATTATAAAAACCCTAAACAATATCTAGTTCCTTACTATGTCTATGCGTTCTTTACTATTATTTTTTATTTCTTTTCAGCAATCATAAGTTTTTAGATTTACGCTATATAAACACATAACGCAACAACAAGCGAAAAGAGATAAAGCTAAGATTTAGATTTCGTATTTGAAGTAGATCGTTCTGCTTACCCCGAAAAAGAATCCTGTCTGCCACAGGTAGATTTACCGACATCACGACGTAGAATATTCTACGCCGAGTTATCTCTTTTCTATTAATCTTTCGGATTTTTTTTTATTTGAAAGATATGTTAATTCCCAAAAATTAAATCTTTAAAAACGAGCTAAATTAGGGCTACGATATAAGAAGAAAGCTAAACTAATTAAACGTCATTGGTTTTAAATGATAGCTTGTTTATAAATCTACGCAGAGTAAAATACGAATTTTTAAACTGACAA
>JAHDFQ010000268.1 GCA_020628085.1 Saprospiraceae bacterium | reverse complement strand
TAGAAACAGAAATTCGGATAAGCATAAAATGGTAATGTATACTTTGGTAGAGTCGCTTTCTCAAACCAATTTCATTTGATTTCGTAAAACTCCATTGAAGCACGTTCAGGCGATAATTGTGCTGTTTTTTCTGCTTCAGCTATGATGTAATAGTGTTTGACTTTTTCTTTTGGTAATGAAATTGTGTAATAATAATCCAAACTTGTTTCATCACCATTTTCACCATTATCCAACATTGGACGCAATTTGAACACACCTTTTTCAGTTGAACGATATGCTAAAAATACATTCATGGCATTATCTACTTTCACTTTAATTACTTGATTATCTTCAACAAGTCGATGTGAAGGACGTTCAATCGTAGGCTGTTCTTTTTGAAAAAGAGGATGCGCATTTAGAAACTCTGCTCTTTTGGACATCAATTCTTTTACGCCAATAATTTTTGTTTTTCCAGCCAGAGAAGTGTTATCGACATTAGCTTTAAAAGACTCGTAATCATATAAATTATTTTGATCGTTTTTGACGTAAAAATCAATACTTTGCTGCATTGAACGGATGCGACGCAAGTAGTCTTCGTTGGTAAAGTTCTCCTTCAAAATAGTCTGCATATGTGCTACATACATCTTACGATACAAAGGCTTCGAAAGCACCTTACTCACTAGCGGTCGCATATCATTTTTATAGTGCAAAAACGGATTCATATTTTGCATTCCTTCATTATCTAAAGGTCGTTTATCGTCTGCAAAACGGAAACCTCCAAAAGACAAATTCAAATCCCAGATTAGTGGATGAAAAACGCCAGCGGTATCTTTATACATATAATAATTATGACATAAACGTCCCGAATAACTGTCTAAATTGACCAAGACATTGTTTAGTGCGTGCATCCATAAAACCTGATCTATGTTAAGTTGTTGGAAGACTTTTTCTGGTGTAGATTCGAGTGTTTTGGTCAGTTCAATCAATTCCTTCCAGCCAGCATCGGACTTTAATTCATATAATCGTTCATAACAAAGTGAATCGCCACCCAAATAATCCAGTGACGCATAATCACCAACTTGACAATCATCCAAACCAGCAGGTATTTTCTTGGCAGAACCCAAATCGTCTGGATCACATTTATATAAATATCCGCTATCATCACCAAAATGCGTTTCTACAAAGTCATCATTAATAGATTCAACATTCGAATACAAACCAATCAATTCATTGTTAACATAAACCCTTGCAAAATTAGCTTTGGGCGCAGGCATGTATTTGCGTACTATTTCATAGGAAAGAACTTCTCTGATATAACTTGGATCCCGAAAAACGTTTGATAACTTTATACTCTTATACCCATTTTTTAGCTGCTGATCTTTTTTAATGTAGTTGACTTTTATATTGAATGGCAATTTGGGAGAGTCACTCTTTTTTACATTAAAATAAGAACTATTTCCTTTGTATCGAACCCCTACACTATCATATCGCATTCCATCTACTTCTAATGTTCCGACCAGTCTATTTTTTGTGCCCAGAAACTTCAAAGAATCGAGTACATGTTCCCAATTTTCTTCTTCAAACGTAATTTTGATGTCCTTAACAACATGAACATCATAGAAATCTTGCGCATTCAATTGAGCAAAGAAAGTTGAAAAAATAAGTAATATAAATATTCGGAACATCATAAATTATATAAAGCGATTGGTACAAGGCGCAAGGAAAAAATAAATTTAAAAATGTAAATTTATTTGTGCCCAACTACTAAAATAAAAATAGTTCAAGCAGTTTTGATTTCACTTGCTTGAACTATTTTTTAAATCCATTTATTGTTTATAGAGTATACGGTTACTATTAACGGTTGATTTCTTCTAGTGTGACCACCTTTGGTTCAAACATATAATCAGACGGATAATAAGTTATGGCTGCAGGATTTTCGGTTACAATATAATAATACATTTTATCGTGCATTTCTGGATCAACTTTAATTCCGAACGTCTTGTCACCAGCATCTCCATCTCCGTTTTTACCATCATCTTCCAAAAAGATACTTTGGTAGTCATCCATTTTAGTAAATTTATAATATAATTTCACTCGTTTCGGACGTTGATCGACGGTGACAGCTATATTAAATGTCTCCATTTTTTCATTAGAAAATTCCTTTCTTCTTTTGAACGTAACATTCGTGACGGTTGGAGGAACAACTGCTAAAAGTGGATGTTTTTTTAAGAAACGAGCCCGTTTTTCCATTAATTCAACGATACCAGGAATACGGCTACGTTTACCAATAGTCGTCGTCAAACTTTTCAAAAACTCAGAATGGTCGTAGAAACTATTTTTATCATCAAAATGTGTATTAGAGATCATTCGCTGTAATTCCTCTGCACGCTTTTGATATTCACCATTGACGAAGTTATCGTAAATGATTTGATACATGTGTGATAAATAAATCTTTTCGTATTCAGGATTTTGTAGTAGGCTGCTAATCAATGGTTTAGTAGGATTGTTTTTATGCAGCAACGGATCCATAGTTTGCAATTCTCGTAGTCCTAAATCTGATCCTTTTCCAGTATTTTTAAACGATCCAAAGGCTAGATTTAAATCCCAAATAATGGGATTAAACTGTCCCGAAGCATCCTTATACAAATAATAATTTTGGCTTTTACTACCTGAGTAACTGCTTAAATTGACCAAAACATTATTAAAAGCAATCATCCACAAGGCTCGATCAACGTTCAATACACGTTCTACTTTTTTGGGTTCGTTAGTGATAATATCGGATAATTCCATCAAATCATCCCAACCGTCTTCGGATTTTAATTCATAGTTAGCTAAAAAACACTGTGCATTGTCTTCATATTCCAATGAAGCATACACGTTTTTCTTACAACCCGTTTTGGGTTTCTTTTGTGTATCAGGACTACATTTAACGAATGTTCCGTCGCTTGAACCGAACTGATCTTCCAAAAAACGTTCACTTATGTCTTCCACGTTTACAAATAATCCGTAGAATTGACCATTTATCGTTACTTTCGTATAATTTGCTCTTGGAGCGGGCATGTATTTTCGTGCAATTTCATAGCCTAATACTTCTCGTACTAAACTTGGATCACGTAAAGCATTGGATAATTTAATGGACTTCGAGCCTTGATGGCTTTGATCTTTTTTGATGTAATTCAACTTAATATGCAGTGCATTTCGCTTGCTACCTGTGGTAAACGATTTAGAACCACGGTAACGCACACCAATATTTTTATAATTTTGTCCATCAATATTTACCGAACCAAACAACAGACCATTACCCAAAATGCGGAGCGAATCTAATTCAGAAGCCCAGTTGTCATTTGGAAAAGTGATCTTAATTTCGGGCATATGATCTACATCATAAAAGTCATTTTTGGCATCCTGCGCCACCATCACCTTAGCAAATACCATACATACCAAAAAAAACGATAATAGTAGTTTATTCATTTTCTACTTAATTTTAATTCTTCAAAGTCGTTCCTACAGAATAATTCGTGTAGATCAATCACAAAAATAGCAAATTTTAATGAAATTTCAGATTTTGATTTTAGGAATCCGATACCATTCTTTTCTGTGGATTCATGGGTTTCTAATTTCATCTCGAAAACAAATCCATCACATGTAAAATAATATTAATGGACATAATCGCTGCAAGAGCTAATCCTCCAATTCGCATCCAAGTCGCATTATCTTTT
>JAHDFQ010000042.1:13114-31522 GCA_020628085.1 Saprospiraceae bacterium | reverse complement strand
GATTTACCTGAAACTTCCTTTTCGTTTGTAATTTCCAGCTTTATCTTTTCTATCACCTTTTGATCCTTTTGATATGAATTTGCTAGTTTTCGAGTAAACTTAATAAAATTTAGAAACCGTTGTTTTCGGTTTGAAGTCAAATCTTTTTGTCTATTTAGAAAAACCCTGAAACTATCCATTAAAGAAAAAAGTGCCTCAATTTCATCTAATTCATAGTACGATGTAATGAGCATGGTCTTAGAGCTCAAACTATAAGTAAAATCTTCATATTCTACTGTTTGTAGTAATTCTAATACTTTATCGTATTCCTTTTTATAATAAAAAAGAGATGCCAAATTAAATGTGTAGGCGTTCTCTCTAAACTTATCAGGAATTTTTTTATAGTAGTTTTTTATAAACTGCTCAGTCCATTCATAACGTCCCATCCGCAGAGCTACCGTAACTACATTTTTAAATCTCCAAGGAGATAGATCACCTTCTCCAATTATTCCTTTCTGTAGAAGTTCTTCATTTAAACTCAAGAATTCACCCAGAAAATTTTCACTTCCAATGTTGATTTTTTGAATACAATAATTAATTGCTGTTGTGTATAATGATTTTGCTTCATCTAGGGGAAATATAAGTGCAAATTCATTTAGTAAATCTTTTAGCTTGTAAAAGTGATTTTCATTTTCAGGCTCTAACTGTACTAAGCACATTTGATAATAGATTGCAACAGGAGGGGTTTTGTCATAGCCATATTTATTCACATGTTCAACAATTTCATCAATGAATAATAATTCATATTCATAAGTAAATACTGAACTACGAGTCAATATCTCACAATAATATTTAAGTTTTTCCGCTAGGTAGAAATAGTCTAGGTTGTTGATGATATCTTCGACGTTAGACACATCTGATCTATTAATGTCAAAGCCAGTTAAAGTATAATAATTTTTCTCTATTTGATATTGATGAAAATAAAAATTTGCATGACGATTAACCTGTTTATCTGATAATCGACGAGCTGTATTCATAGTAGTATTATATAATTTTTTTAAGCGTTTATTTCCTACTGCCTCTATTAAATAAGTTGCTTTATGAATAGGGTTTTGCTCGTAGACCTCTTGGGCTAGAAAATCTTCAACCAATTTTAATAAATCAGAATTTAATTTACGAAAACGTAAATCGTCGTATTTTTTGGTTGGAAATAACTTTTTCCAGACTTTTTCCTTATTAAATATAATTTCCTTTCTAGTTGAAGTCACCATTTTTTCCATAATCAAGAACAAATTGATAATGTCTTGACTTTTATTAAAATATGGAGACCGAATGTACTTCTTTACTCGATTTAATTCGATTTTTGTAAAGGTAACAAGAATAGAAAGTAATTTACTATTGGCAATTTTCATAAGAAAATCGTATATTGTGAAAGTATTTTAATTGTTATGTTGTACACAAAAGTATTTAAAAAAATATAATTATTACAATTACCTTTTTTACAAACTTAAATATATAGCAATTGAGCCTGTAAATCAAAGAATTATAAAATCTATTTAGCCGTTTCTTAATAAAAAAGTTTTCACAATCTATACTTTTTGTTATTGAAACTAGCTTAAAATGGATACATATTTGTACTGTAAGAATTAAATAAGTGATCGTGTTTTTGTAAGTAAGATCACAACTGTAAGAATATATCTAAGAATCTATTAAAAAATCCATGGCATATGAATGTATTAAATACATTTATCAAGCAACTGCTAATTTTTAGCATTCTAGCGATCCCAATCGCTGGTTTTGGTCAACTCGAATTCTACGAGGTGATTGCTGATGAGGGCTTTGAGTATATTATCAACTCTGGTCCTAACCCACCTAATGCTACCGTTAACAATGGAAGTATCAGTCAAAGTTCCATCGGTTCAGACAATTATCGTTTCAACTATACACCTGATCCAGGTTTCTATGGATTAGATACATTAGATATAGGTTATTGGTCTCAATTTCAATTTACACGAAAAGGTGTTGTACTTTCTGTTATTCCCTCTAAAGTTATAGCTGAAAATGACTATGCCACAACACCTTTAAATACACCAGTTGTTATAAATGTCTTAGATAATGATTATGCTAGCAGAAATAATTTAACGCTTTCTGGAATTCCAATTGTAAGTAACGGAAATGCTGTTCCTGATAATAATAGTATAGTTTTTATACCTGAAAACGGTTTTGAAGGTATTGCACACTTTAATTATATTGCTTGTGATGATATAGGGACGTGTGCCAATGGAACGGTAAGTATTAGCGTTATTGGTAATAGTGTACCACAACCCTTTGATACGACTTATTTGGCTACTGCTGTGAATACAGTATTGCCTATACCTCTAAATTTTGATGACTACCTGCTTTTTAGTGCACCGAATGATGCTTCTGCTACATTTATTGCAACTAACGTGATAGAATTTGATCCTGATAATAATTTTGTTGGTCTAAATGAATTTACATTAAGGCGAGTTCAAAATGGCTCTTTTTATTATAAAACGTTTATTATTGATGTGTTGTCTTCGCAAGATCCTAACGGCGTTGCGTTTGATGACTATGCCTATACACCTGTTAATACACCTATTGAGATTAATGTAGCTCAAAATGATTTAGGAAACTATAATATTAAAAGTTTTACACAATCCGATGATGGCTTAGTTGAAAAAATTGCAGGTAAAGTTCTACGTTTTACTCCAGATTTAGATTTTGATGGTATTGCTAGCTTTACTTATAGAATAAATGTAGGTTCACATTATGAAACAGCAACTGTTTTTGTTACTGTTGATAATCAAACCCCTTCTTCTTCTGTATTTGAGTTAAATACGATAAAGAACGTTCCTAAACCGATCTATTATAACATTCCTATAAATGAATATAGCTTTTCTATAGCTGACCAAGCCGATCATGGAACGGTTAATTTTTATGAAGGTTATTTGGATACGCTGATTTACGGTCAAGTAGTTACAGGTCATAATTTAGTGATTTATACGCCTGATGTGGATTTTGTCGGAGTTGATGAGTTTGAGGTTTTATATTGTGTGAATGCTAATAATCAATGCCAGTTGACTAAAATTTTAATGGAAGTACAAGATATTAATGTTCCTTCTAACGAAATTTGTATTTCTGATGATTGTGTTTGGCCAGGAGATGGGAATAATGATGGTATTGTCAATATGATTGATTTACTATTCTTGGGTTATAGCTTTGGAGATATTGGAGATACAAGAATAAATCCTACTATTAATTGGTATGGTCAATTTGCACAAGAATGGAATAAATCGGCTTTTCCAGGTAGTGTAGATTCCAAGTTCACAGATATGAATGGAGACGGAATCATTTCTGCTGACGATTTACCTGCAATGGATGCATGTTATAATTTAACACATAACTTGACTCCAGAATATAATACATTTGCTAAAAACTATCCATATTCGTTTGTACCAAGAGACACTATTGCTGATCCAGCAAGTAATGGATATTTAGTAGAATTTGATATTATTTTAGGTAACAGTAATACACCTATTATTGATTTAACTGGTTTTACTTTTTCTTTTGATTTCAACCCTGCGTTTATTGATCCAAACTCTATTCAAATTGACTTTGATCAAAACAACTTCTTCAACTTTAATTCTCCCTCTTTAGATTTAGTAAAATCACCTTGGTTAGGTAGAGTCGATGTTGGATATACTCGAACAAATGGTTTTGGAGTAAGTGGATATGGTAAAATTGGAACAATAAAATTTGTTAGTTTTATTATTGAAGATGATGTTGACATCATTAGAACAGGAGGTGAGTTACAAAATATTATTTCTATTGTTAATCCAATTGGTATGGATTCCCAAGGACGTTATATAGAAATGCCAGAAACGAGCTTTGAGGCTCCACTTTTCTATAGCAGTGATGTTGAAGAAAGAGTTAGTCCTGATGATTTAACGGTTTACCCTACTCCATCTAGTGGTATTGTGAACTTAAAATTAGACGGATACAATGAAATACTAAATTTCAATATATATTCAATTTCTGGAAAAGCTTTGGTTAATTCTGGAAAAATTGATAGTATTGCGCATCAAATGGATTTGAGTCATTTAATTGACGGTATTTATATCCTACGTGTGCAAACCACTAAAGGTGTAATCACCAAGAAAATACAAATTGTAAAATAATAATACACGTCTTATCAAATGGCGTTTAAAGATAATTCTTAGATTTCTTACAGTATGACAATAAGAAGCGATCCAAATTGGATCGCTTTTTTTTAGTTCTGATCAGAATTTACTAGATATAAAAATGGCTATTTCCTTAAAAAAGGAAATAGCCTTTTTGGGTTGAGTAACTAAAACTAAAACACGTTTCTCTATAAACTAACTATGCATTCACATACATTACTTCTTTGACAGCTTTTATAACTTTAGCAGGATTTGGAATCCAAGCGTCTACTAATGTTGGAGCATAAGGCAGAGAAGTATCAGCCGAATTTACACGAATGACTGGTGCATCTAAATAATCAAAGGCGTATTTCTGTATTTCGTAAGCGATCTCCGCTGAAACGCCTGCAAAAGGCCAGCATTCATCCACCACAACCATTCTATTCGTCTTTTTAACGGAATTAACCAATGTTTGATGATCTAAAGGACGAATCGTCCGTAAGTCAATTACTTCCGCTGAAATACCTTCTTTTTCAAGTTCTTTCGCTGCATCTAAAGCCACGTTCATCATTTTGTTATAAGAAACAATGGTGACATCTGTTCCTTCTCTACGAACCGCCGCAACTCCAATTGGAACTAAATATTCACCATCTGGAACTTCACCTGATTCGGCGTAAGCCACCTCAGACTCCATAAAACAAATCGGATCATTGTCTCGAATCGCTGATTTCATCAATCCTTTTGTATCTGCTACGTGTGTACATGAAATCACTTTTAATCCTGGACAATTCGCCATCCAACTTTCAAAGGTTTGTGAATGTTGTTGTGCCAATTGACCCGCAGAACCAGATGGTCCTCTGAATACGATTGGACAAGAAAACTGTCCTGCAGATTGAGACAAAGTTTTAGCAGCGTTATTGATAATTTGGTCAAATGCTAATACGGCAAAATTCCAAGTCATAAACTCAACAATGGGTCGTAATCCGTTCATGGCAGCACCCACACCGATCCCTGCAAAACCAAGTTCTGCGATTGGTGTATCAATCACTCGTTTTGGGCCAAACTCGTCTAGCATACCTTTACTCACTTTGTACGCACCATTATACTGAGCAACCTCCTCTCCCATCAAAAAAACTCGATCATCTCGACGCATTTCCTCCGACATCGCCTCTCGTATTGCTTCTCTTAATTGGATATTTCTTGCCATAATTCGATTGTATTATTCTTAAAATTCTGATTTTTTATTTTTCAATTTACAAAACTAGTAATAAGATTCCTTTTATACTAATAAATCAAAGATTACTAATGATCCGAAAACGATACTAGCAATGCCGTTCGTTGTAAAAAAAGCTAGATTTACTTTACTTAAATCCGTTGGACTGACTAATTGATGTTGATATATCAATAATCCGATAAAAATGATGGCCGCTATCCAATGAAAATATAACATGCCTGCATAATTTTCAAATAAAAAATAACTCGCCGTCAAAATTAATATAGCACAGATGATATGCAGCAAATTAGATAAATGCAATGCTTTGGCTTTGCCTAACTTTACAGGAATACTTTGTAGTCCCAAACTCGCATCAAACTCTTCATCTTGTAGTGCATAGATAATGTCAAAGCCTGATACCCAAAATAAAACAACCGCAGAATAAATCAGCGGAATCAAACCAAATCGTCCAGTGACAGCAATATATGCACCTATTGGAGCTAAAGCTAGTCCGAGTCCGAGAACAAAATGACATAAATATGTAAATCGCTTCGTTGCACTATATCCTAAAACGACAAGCAACGCAACAGGAGATAAATAAAAGCACAAATCGTTAATAAAATAAGTTGTGATTATAAATAACATACTATTTAAAATAACAAAAGCCAATGCTGCTTTGGGCTGAATCACCCCTGCGGGTATTTCTCGATTAATCGTTCTAGGATTGGCTTTATCTATATCTCTATCCAAATATCTATTGAATGCCATGGCTGCACTTCTAGCAAAAACCATACACAACACGACTAATCCCAATATATGAAAAGGAATACCTTTATTAAGTTCAACTGCAGCTAAAAAAAAACCAATCAAAGCAAAAGGCAATGCGAAAATCGTATGACTAAACTTAATAAGTGAAAGATAATTTTTCATTCAATAGATTCAAACGTAATGGTGCAAGTGCAAACCACAAATATAACATCTTATCTAGTAATTGTGTTGACCCAAAGTATAAGAAAAAAAGGTTCTCTCCTAAATCCCGTGTTCAAGTCAATCAGAAATAGTAATTATCGTTTCTTCACAGGCACTTATAATTACTATTTCTGATTGACCACGGTTTTTGTACGAGAACAGAAAATAAAAAAGCCTGTACGATAATCGTATCGTACAGGCTTTTTGTGGTTTATTCAAAAACTCGTGATTATTGGTTCACTTGAATTTTTGGTTGAGCAGCGTTTGGTGTAGCTTTAGGAGCTGCATTTGGATCTGGAGTTACTTCACCTGTTAAGTAGATGAAAGACTGTGCAGGTTCAGTATTTGCAGTTAACGTAACTTTCTGATTACGCTTTCCTTTTTTGTTTTTTGAGTTAAACTCAACAGTTACTTCACCTTTAGCACCTGGAGCGATAGGCTCTTTTGGCCATTGTGGTACTGTACATCCACAGCTACCTTTAGCGTTGCTGATAATTAAAGGTTCTTTACCTGTATTTGTAAAAGAATATGTGTGAGAAACTTTTTCTCCTTCATCAACTGTACCGAAGTCAAAAGTTGACTCACTGAATTCCATTGTTGTTAATGGACCAGTTGGTACTACTGCATCAGCAGCTTTTTTAGCAGCATTTGCAGTTGCATTAGCAGCATCTTTAGTTGCGTCTACTGCTGTGTTAGCAGCACCAGCTACTTTATCAGCAGCAGTTTTTGCTTCATCAGCACAAGATGTCATAAATACAGCTAAAGAAAGGATCATCATTCCTGAATAGATCAATTTTTTCATTAGAATTAAATTTTAAATTTGAAATAATTAAAAGGCTTTTAAATGTCTTTCAACGCTGCAAAAGTAATGTATTTATTGCGTTTTAAACAAAAAAAGACCTCGATTTTTATTAATATGTTTTCAATTTTAGGGTTTACCCTGATTAAATATTTAAAAACATAATTTACTTATTGCCAATTGACATTACAAATATATATTGATTTTGTTACATCCATTGTTAATGAAGTTGTTAACGAGTTGTTAACTCCTTATTCACAAACAAAAAACAGTTTAATAAATAAAATGTTCGATAAAAATATCACTTTGTATAGGCCTCAAATGCTGCTAAAGAGAGCTGATTAAAACAGTGTTCTTTCGTCAATCCACCTTTACGAGCGGCCAAAACACCATAGTGAATATGTTGAATCCCTTCCTTACTGTGTGCATCTGGATTGATGGAAACTTTAACCCCCTTTTCGATGGCATACGGTATCCAAGTCCAGTCCAAATCTAAACGATATGGATTAGCGTTGAGTTCAAGTACCACATTATTGGCAGCACAGGCATCAATCACCTTTTGATGATCTATTGGGTATCCTTTACGAGATAATAATAATCGTCCAGTTGGATGTCCTAAAATTGTCGTGTATGGATTTTCGATGGCGGTAATCAATCTTTGAGTAGCTTTGGTCTCATCCATTTTCAAGTTACTGTGAATAGAAGCAATAATAAAGTCAAACTGTTTGAGTATATCGTCCTCGTAATCTAAAGCGCCATCGTTCAATATATCGGATTCAATTCCTTTAAATATTTTAAAATCTGTAAATGTTTTATTCAACTCATCTATTTCGGCAAATTGTTCTTGTAAACGATCTACTTTTAAACCATTGGCATAAAAAGCAGATTTTGAATGGTCTGTTATACCAATATATTCATAACCGAGGCGTTGAGCTTCGGTAGCCATATCTTTTAAACTATGAATACCATCGCTATAAGTCGTGTGTGCGTGCAATACACTTTTAATATCGGTATCAACGATCAATTCTGGTTTATATCCAGCTTTTGCCATATCCACAATGGTTTCTTCCTCTCGTAGTTCGGGTGCAATAAATGGAATATTTGCTTTTTCAAACACCGCTTGTTCTGTAGCTAAACCTTTAAAATCTTTGGCTGCTGCTTTTTCCAAAAAGGATTGCATAAAAGCTGCCGATGCCGTATATCTGAATTGTTTTGAACCAAATGAATCAGTTGAACACGTGTATATAACAATTGGAAAATCTTGATTTGTTTTACCCAAATATGCATTTTCTTTTTGTTCGATAAAGGTAATTTCATTCGCTTTAAAAAGCGCATTTACATCAATTTTTTCTGATCCAATTAAAATTTCAATCTGGCTTACTACAGGTGACAAACGACGCATTTGACCCGTTAATTCGATTAAAGTATCAGGATTCTGAGATTGAAAAGCCTTTAATAAATCTTTGGCAGATTGATCCAATGTAGCATAATGAAATTTACCCTTCGATTGCTGAAAATATTCTAATTTTTGACGTAAATCTTCTTGCGTTTTTGCACCAAATCCTTTCAGTTCAACTAATCTGTTCTCGTTACAAGCATATAACAACTCCCCTACACTTTCTACACCTAAATCCTTCCAAATCGTCCTGATTTTTTTCGCACCAAAACCTTTTAACTTTAAAAGTTCTTGTATACCAACTGGTGTAATTTTTTGATAATCTGAAAGATTAGCAATAGTCCCAGTTTCTTTAATTTCACCTAATTTTGCTACGATAGATTTTCCGACGCCTTTTATGCTGCCCCATTCAGATGGATCTAAATCAAATAATGGTGTGTCGATCTTTCGTAAGTTGACGTATGCACTTTTATATGATTTTATTTTAAACGGATTTTCTTGGTGCAACTCCATCATTGAAGCTAAATCCTGAAAAATCGTAGCAATTTCTTTATTTGTCATCAAAAAAATAATATAAAAGTATTAAAAAAATATTCCCAAAATCCGCATTTGCAGATTTTGGGAATACAACAAACCAGCTCTAACATGGTTTACTGAACAGCCGAAGTTGGTGGTACTTCTACTTTTCCACCACTTACTTGCTCACCATCCTTATATTGGTAATCCATAATAATCTGTTCCTGTTCGTTGTAGAAAACAGAACGACCATCTTTTTTACCATTTTTATAAACTGTTTCTTGTTGAATTTTCCCATTGGAGTAATAAGTTTTGTAATCTCCATCTAGTTGACCATTCACATAAGTAGCCTCTTCTTTTGGTTTACCGTATTGATATTTCACATAATTGCCATGTAAAATTCCTTTAGAATAAAAACACATCATTTCGATCCGTCCAATATTATCAAACTGAAAATAAGCCCCGTGTTTTTCACCATTAATATAAGAAGTAGAAGTCTTGGCAACACCTGCTTTTCGACCGTCGTAATACGTGAGCCAGGTTCCTTCTCTTTTACCATTCAACACCGTTCCTTGCTCTATAATTTCAGACTTATCATTTACTTTTTTAGCTGTTTTGGCTGTACTGTTTGGTGAAGATTCCATAGTAAAACCCTCCAAATCACCTGTTCCATCACTTGTTGTAGTAGTCGCTGTTCCACCATTACCACAAGCATATATAACTAAAGATAAAAACAGGATTACATAGAAATTTCGTTTCATCATATTCGTGTTTTTGATAATTTAAAAATGCTAATTTAGAGGAATAGGATTTATTCACCAAATGGCAGGTTGTTTTTGTTAGGTATGAAGATCAAATATTTGATTTCTTATTATAAAAAAATGCGCTCCGAAACCTCGAAGCGCATTTTTAATATCTGTATAGATGTGAATGAGAACATGAACACATGAGCACGATAAAACGTACGCACATGTTACTTCTTCTTCACATTCTTACTTTTTCCTTTTTGCAATGTAATATCCAATTTATCACCATCCTTGTGCATGATGGCTTTAAATACACTGCCTTCAGCTGGGTTTTGACCCAAAATAAATTCAGCTAATGGATCTTCAATATATTTTTGAATCGCACGGTGCAATGGACGCGCACCAAACTGAGGATCAAATCCTTTTTCGGCAACAAAATCCTTCGCTTCATCCGATAATACCAAACTGTATTCCATTTGATCTAGTCGACCATACAAATCTTTCAACGTAATATCAATGATTTTGAAAATATCTTCTTTTCCTAAAGAGTTGAAGATAACAACGTCATCAATTCTATTCAAAAATTCTGGAGAAAAGGTTCTTTTCAACGCATTTTGAATCACTCCTTTTGAATGTTCTTCAGAAGATTCTACTCTTGCCTTGGTTGCAAAACCGACACCTTGACCAAAATCTTTCAATTGACGCACACCGATGTTCGATGTCATAATGATCAAACTATTTTTAAAATCGACTTTACGTCCCATTCCATCTGTCAATTGACCATCGTCCAATACTTGTAACAAAATATTAAATACGTCTGGATGTGCTTTTTCAATTTCATCTAACAGGATAACAGAATACGGCTTACGACGAACCTTTTCCGTCAACTGCCCTCCTTCTTCGTAACCAACATATCCTGGAGGCGCACCAATCAGGCGACTAACAGAGAATTTCTCCATGTACTCACTCATATCAATACGAATTAACGCATCTTCCGAGTCAAACATATAACGAGCCAAAGCTTTTGCTAATTCTGTTTTACCTACACCAGTCGGGCCTAGGAAAATAAACGAACCAATTGGTTTTGACGGATCTTTCAATCCAACACGATTACGCTGAATTGCTTTAGTCACTTTTGAAATAGCTGGATCCTGTCCAATGATTGCTGCTTGCAAATCTTGAGACATGTTGACCAACTTATTGCTTTCACTTTGTGCAACACGGCTTACGGGAATTCCTGTCATCATGGAAACTACTTCCGCAATATCTTCTTCATGTACAGGATATCGTTTTGATTTAGATTCCTCTTCCCACTCAATTTTTGCAAATTCGAGTTGACGAACCAGTTTAGATTCATCATCACGCAAATCGGCTGCTTTTTCATACTGTTGATTTTTGACTGCTTGATTTTTAGATTCTTTCAAATCCTCAATCTGCTGTTCTAAATCTTCAATATGTTTAGGAACATGAATATTTTTTAAATGTACTCGTGCGCCAACCTCATCCAAAACATCAATCGCTTTGTCTGGTAAAAAACGGTCACTAATGTAGCGATCACTGAATTTCACACAAGCTTTAACAGCTTCGTCAGAATAGTTAACATTATGAAACTCTTCATATTTTGGACGAATATTTTGTAAAATATGTACAGCTTCTTCAGCTGATGGTGGGTCTACCACAACTTTTTGGAAACGACGATCTAAAGCACCATCTTTTTCGATGTGTTGACGATACTCATCTAGTGTCGAAGCACCAATACATTGTAATTCACCCCTTGCTAATGCAGGTTTAAAAATATTAGAAGCATCCAATGATCCTGTTGCTCCACCAGCACCTACAATGGTATGAATCTCATCAATGAAAAGGATAACATCTCGTGTTTTTTCCAATTCATTCATAATTGCTTTCATACGCTCTTCAAACTGACCGCGATATTTTGTTCCAGCAACTAAAGCTGCTAAATCCAACATCACAATTCGCTTTCCGAAAAGTGTACGAGATACTTTTTTCTGTGTAATTCTTAATGCCAAACCTTCGACGATAGCTGTTTTACCAACACCAGGTTCACCAATAAGGATCGGATTATTTTTCTTACGACGACTCAATATTTGAGATACGCGTTCGATTTCTGTTTCACGACCAATGATAGGATCTAAACGTCCCTCTTCTGCTAATTTGGTCACATCACGACCAAAATTATCTAATACAGGTGTTCGAGATTTAGAATTACCCTTACGTTGGTAACGGCTACCCTGATCGTCCTCTTCATAAGAATCATCTTGGTCAGGAGCTTGATTAAATATTTGTGGACTAGAAAAGTCTTGTTCTTGACGAACATATTCTAGTTCTGCTTTGTATATTTCGTAGTCAATATCAAACTGTCGTAAGATACGCGACGCCAAGTTATCCTTATGTTTTAGGATCGAGAGCATCAAATGTTCTGGACTAATTTGATCACTTTTCAGCATTTTAGCTTCCAAAAAGGTTACTTTCAATACTTTTTCTGCTTGCTTGTTCAATGGTAAATTACCAAGATTCAAAGTCGTTTTTGAACTGGATCGGCGTTGAATTTGCTCTTCAACAGTTGACTGTAAATCGGTTGCATCTACATCCAATGACATCAATACACGCATTGCTAAACCTTGGGATTCGTGCATGATACCTAACAACAAATGTTCGGTACCGATGTAGTCGTGCCCCATACGAATAGCTTCTTCTCTACTACGAGAAATCACTTGCTTTACTTTAGGCGAAAACCTTCTATTCATGATGTATATATTATTCGGTGGTTATTTGTATACATGTAAACTAAAAAAGAACTATAGTTTCTTATTGAATAACAACACAAAAAATGGATGAAATTTTGAATTGCTACTTAAGTGCATTTTTTTGTTAGTAAAAAACGAAAAGATACCCTATAATATTCTACAATTAATTCTTCGTAAAGTTACATTGTTTTTAAATGGTATGAAACTAAATAGCTTAAAAACTATGCCATTGATAAATCACCTGACAAAAATGGTAATATAGAATATAGCTATTTTTTACTTTTGCACAAGATTTGTCTTAACTAAATATGTAAAAAACAAAATCTACAGGCTCTTATTTATTTTTAATGAAAAATGAATAAAAGTATGCTAATTGGCGGTCATCAAATTTAACTTTTAATGATAATATAACGCTGAAAAGTGCTAGGTGTTGATAAAAAGTAGCTTTTATCGTTTAAAGTTATGTTAATATTCTAGCATAATTTACACGTTCAAAAATATAAACATCTGATAAATAGATAAATACAGGTGATTGCATCTGATCAATATGGATAAAAAAGTTTTTTTAGTGGAAAACGGACTATTTTTTCTAATTTAAGTTTTACTTTTGTAAAGTAGTCTAAAAAAATATATTGATAACTATGAAGTATTCTGTAGATAAACACGAGAAATTAACGATATTTTCTTTATCCGAAGAGAACCTAAACAGTGGAAATGCACCTGTATTGAAATCTCAATTGATTATTCTTTTCAATGAAGGTGTAACCAATTTAATTTTGGATTTATCGGCTGTCAAATTTGTAGATTCTTCTGGATTGAGTGCCATATTGACAGGAAATCGTCTTTGGAGTGATGGTCAAGAATTTATTCTTACTGGTGTTGACCACCCTAGTGTAAAAAAATTAATTGAAATTTCTCGGTTAGGAACTGTTTTAAAAATTATTCCTACGATTAGTGAAGCGAGAGATTATGTTTATATGAATGAATTGGAAAAAGAATTAATGACAGGATCAGATACAGATTCACAAAGCTAGTCTTTTTTTGACAACTCATACATTATTCAAAAGGGATTTCACATTAGTACTGTGAAATCCTTTTTGTGTAAAATAGCCAACCCCATTATGCGATTTGAAGTAACCATACTTGGAAGTAACTCTGCTAAACCAGCCAATGGCAGACATCCTACTGCCCATGTTCTAAATATTCAAGAACAACTTGTTCTGATTGATTGTGGGGAGGGTACTCAAAATCAAATGAATGCTTTTGGAGTTAAACGTGGTAAAATCAATCATATTTTTATCAGTCATTTGCATGGAGATCATATTTTTGGATTACCAGGTCTACTCACTTCTTTCAGTTTAGATAATCGTAAAGAACCGCTAACTATCTTCTCTCCTAAAGGTCTGCAAGAAATTATTGAGGTTATCATTTCTAATTCAGGTAGCCACTTATCTTATGACCTTCATTTTGTAGAAACTGATCCAAATACGTTTTCTGTTATTTTTGAAAATGATGTATTTGAAGTTGTTACTATACCTTTGATTCATCGTGTACCTACCAATGGTTATTTATTTAGAGAAAAGCCAAGACCTCGAACCATTTTATCTGCAAAAATAGAAGCATACCAAATTCCGTACGAAAAAATAAAGAGTATCAAGAACGGTGCAGATTTTATGACCTCGGAAGGCAAAATTATCGAAAACAAGGAATTGACTATTGAAGCTCCCAAACCTCGCTCATACGCTTTCTGTTCAGATACCATCTATCATGAAGCGATTATTCCAATGATTAAAAATGTAGACTTACTATACCATGAAGCTACTTATTTACATGACAAATTAGAACGAGCCAGATTTTCTAAACACACTACTGCTCTACAAGCCGCACGAATAGCTAAAAAAAGTAATGCCCAACAACTCATCATTGGACATTATTCTTCAAGATATAAAGATGTTACGCCACTACTGGAGGAGGCGCAATCTATTTTTGAAAATACACTTTTAGCAGAAGAAGGAAAAGTTTATTCTGTTCAAATTAATGCTACTGTTTTATAAACTTCTTACTACACATTTCATTATCCGTTAAGATATTCAGATAGTATATCCCATCCGAAAGAGCATGTGTATCAATTGTTAATCGACTACTATTTATATCACCCGTTTCAATGATTTGACCTAGTGTATTAGTAATAGAATAGATAAAATTATTTTTGTTATAATTCGCAATATTTACTGTCAAAACAGCATGAACTGGATTTGGTGCAATTTTTATATTGTTAGCAAAACTAGCTGAATTATCTGTATTTGTTGGATCTGTAATTTTAAAAGAAAACAAACCGTTATCCATATCTGAAGCAAATAAATTTCCTGATGGTAAGTATGGATACATTCCCCAACAACCTTCATAAACGTTTTCGCTATAATCTATATTAGAAGGATAGGTATCTAAAAAACCAAATAAAGTTGGTTCAGTAGGATCAGAAATATCATAAATATGTACGCCATCTTCATAGTAAGAGACATAAGCTAAATCTCCTAGAATATATGGATTGTGTGCTGTACTTCTCGTGTCATCAGGATTTTCAACTTCTGTTAACGAACGCTGAAAATAAGTCGAAACTTGTAGCTCATCTTCCATCATATTGTTTAAGTCCATGATTCCTAACGGTAAACCTTTTGGAACTTCTTCTGCAAATAAAGCATACTTTCCATCTTCTGTCACCCAACTACTATGATTGTAACCGTTTGTCAATAGGCTAGCTATATAAATAGGATTCGTTGGATCAGTCAGGTCATAAATATAATATCCATCGTAGGCACCAGAACAATAAGCGATATTATCTCGAACATAGATATCATGAATATAAATTCCATCTAAATTAGTAATGGCCATCAATTCAGGATTCGTTGGATCATTAGTGAGGTCAAAAACAATAACAGAACCTAGCGATCCCACTATATACAACCGTCCGTTGGGTTCATCGATGAAGCAATTATGCGCGGAAGGAAAAACTGAACTATCTAAAGAGAGCGAATCAACTGAGTTAGGTACATTACTCATATCATAAATAGCCAATCCTTCACCAGAATTATCTGAGACGCCATATACGTAGTTTTCATACACCTTAAAATCTCTCCAAGTAATTGAACTACCTGGCTCAAAGCGAGCAATTTCAACTAAATTTTCGGGATCCGTTACATCAAAAAAATGAACATGAGAGGCACTACCCATGATAATATACTCCCGATCATCAGCGACATATCCCCAAATATCATTGAACGTCCCGAAAACATGTTCTGGCAGTTCATCATTATCCCATTGCCCCATTACGGTAATGTTATTAGAACTTGGATAAGTATCTTGTGCTGTCAGGTGTGTAAACAGAAAAGAGAGGAGTATGAAGATGTAAATTATTTTCATAATAATGTATTTTGGTTGTTTATATAAAAGTTTCTAAAGTGCGCCTTCCAGAATATCCCAAGTATGATCGGATAAAAGTTTGACACTAGCAACAAAAGTCATGGGCGCAGAACGTCCCCATTCAGTTGGTGCAACAAGCGATAAGGTTAATTTGCCGTTTTTCCGTTCATAAAGATGATAATTTTTACCAATAATAGGTTTAAATCCCATATCCGCTTGATATATTTTTTCTGATATGTCAACCCGTTGACGAATATTTTCGGCTTGCTCAACTAGCAATTGAACCTGTTCTCGAATTTGATCTAATTGCATATCCGATTGTTCGTACATCGCATCTAGCGCCAAACCCTTGGTACGACCTTTATCAATAGGTTTAATAACTGCCCCGCCTACCGTGTGTGCATAAGGTAATAAGTGAGGATTTTCTGCAATTTTATCCTTATCAATTGGATTGGTAAATGATTCTGTTGGATTATTCTGATCTTCTTTGCTTGCCTCAGCCATTTTCTATTTTTTTAAACCATAATGTATTAAGTAGCTTGCCTTTAAAACCCGCCTACGTCGGCCAGGTTAGTATAATAACCGCCTTCAAAACCTCCAAAAAAATCATAAAAACCTCCTGATCGTCAATATTTTATGATTTTTTTGAAGGTTGGCGTTATTATACAAGTAATTTGGTAAAGGCACTTATCAACAATTAACCTTTTTTTTGATATAATTGTTCGTTAAGAAGACAGGCTTCTTGAATAATCATTATTACTTCGTCTCTAAAAATATCTTCTACCGTTTGAAACTCGATTACTTTAATCTGTTTACGTCCTTCAGATTTTAATATCCTATATGTTTCAGACATTAAATTTCCTTTCATAAAACCTAAATTAATACCTCCATTTTTTAATGGTATCATATAACACAAAGGTTTCAAGTAAGAATAAAAGGGCAAACTCCATTTGATACTCTGCTCAACTAAAGGTACAGATTGCAAAATAATTTGATGCAATTCATGCAATAATAGTTGTGTCTTGGGGTTTGGATAATCCGTTATGTAATAATCTATTGGAGACATTATTTCTGAGTTCATTTAATTATACATGACCGCATAAGCATTTAGGGAAGTAGCCACGATCAACCAAGCGAAATAAGGTAGAACAAGCCATTTCCACGACCCTACTTCTTTACCATATTTAAATAAAAAGATACCGACTATAATGGTCAAAGCTATAATTAAAAATAGTGCAATTGTCATTTGACCTAAATTAAAAAATACAGGATTCCAAGCTACATTAAGGACAAACTGTACTACAAAAGTGGTGATTAAGGCAGCACTTTGATTGGCTTGTACTAATTTTGCCATAAAAAGTGAAAAACAAACCATGATCGTAGTCCAAGCAACACCAAAAAACCAACCTGGTGGTGTCCATGGAGCTTTATTCAGGTTTTGATACCAATCGCTCATTGGCCCTTCACCTTGCATGAACCCACCCAGCGCAAGAGCCCCAAAATTGATGACTAAAAAGAAGATTGTACTTTTAAACATTGATGTTTCTCTCATGATTGTTGTAATTTTAATTCTTATTTTATAAATATACCGAGAACGATATTTAAAATCGTAAAATAAAAGGGAAAAATTCATCTTTTCGGTATCAATATCACTGATTTACTGTCATTGCAATATCAGATCGTTATAATTTAGAACATGAAAAAACTACTTATTCCTATTATCTTATTGTTCGTCTTGATTGGTGGATATATTTTTTATACATTTCAAGCGACAGGTGGTCCTCAAAGCCTTAGTTTTGTCAAAATGAAAAATGTCCAATTTAGTCAATTGAATCTACCTCCAAAATTTGGCGTAACGTTTTCATCTGATGTACTGCTGACCAATCCAAATCCGTTTGGAGTAACAGTTTCTAAAATGGATTTTGATGTCTTTGTAAACGGGAAAAAATCGACCCATATTACTCAAAATAAGTCCGTCCGTATTCCTGCTAATGAAGAATTTTCAATGCCTTTACAGTTTAAAATTCCTTTAAAAGAAAAGGAAATGTTCAAAGGATTATCGGAAGTTCTTTCAGGTGCATGGAAGAAAAAAGGAATGGATATTCGTACCGAAGGGGATATTTATATTGATGCAGGTGCAAATATTAAAATCCCATTCAGTTATGAAGATGAATATAAGTTGGTGGATTATTTGAAGTAGAGGTTTGAAAATAAATTTACACATTTTTTAACCACAGAGAAAAAACAGAGTGTTTCGCAGGGTGTATAACAAAGTGTCGTTTTAGTTTGCTAAAGAGACGCTGAGACGCAGAGTATTAAATAGCTATACACTATCTATGCGACAATTTGTTATACACCCGTTTAGCAGAGATCAACAGAGTTTAGAACATTTCATATTATTCTACTTTTACAACTCTGTTT
>JAHDFQ010000042.1:0-13014 GCA_020628085.1 Saprospiraceae bacterium | reverse complement strand
TTTACAACTCTGTTTCCTACCTCAAATAAGATGCTCCATTCACATCAATGATGGTTCCCGTCATGTATTCTGTTCCTTCGGAGGCTAAAAACAAAACGGCATTGGCGACTTCTAAAGGTTTGGCAATTCTTCCAAGTGGACTTTGAGCATTTATGTTTTGGAGAGAAGCACCTTCCAAAATAGGTCGCTGACGTTCAGTCTGTACAAACCCGGGGGCAACTACACCAACAAAAATATTATGTGGTGCAAGGGAAAGAGCTAAGGATTGGCTCATGGCATTTAATCCTGCTTTGCTTGCACCATATGCTGGCATATTAGGTTCGCCTTTGAATGCACCTCTTGAGGAGACATTGATGATTCGTCCACTTTTTTGTAAGATCATGTATTGAGCTGCACAATAACATACATTGGATGGGCCAATCAAATTGGTTTTAATGATCTTTTCCCAAGCATGTTGCCAATCTAAATAGGCCGTCTTTTCGACAGGGTGCTGCTCCGAAACCCCAGCATTGTTGACCACTACATCTATTCGTCCGTATTCTTCAACAATTTTATTAATCATGCGCCGTACTTCTTCGGCATTATCCAAATTGGCTTGAAGCATAATGTGTTTACCTGGATAAATAGATCGTAGCGTATCCTCGGCATGAATATGATCGGATTTATAATTAATAATAACATGCGCACCTGCTTTAGCAAATGACTGCGCAATTATCTTTCCTACACCACGAGAACCTCCCGTTACTAAGACTACCTTATTGGTAAAATCGAACTTCAACATATTTTCACAAATTAATCTTCTAGTAAACCATGTTTTTTCAAATCCTTAAAAATAACGGATTCTATCTTATTGTAAGCCGCACTTTTTAACCAAATCCACCAAACCAAAAAGAAAAGAAAACTAGCTAATAAATGATTAGGTAAGATATTTCGGCATACTAATTTGATTCTATTCAGAATTTCTTTTTTATGCTTTTTATTAAATACCAAACGATTTATCTTAGGGAAAGTTGGACGATATTCTAATTTAACTTGCTCTCCATATTTTTCAATATTGAATGTACGTGTCGAGGCTTGCAACACACGCATATCGGGAATAATCGGAAAGAATTTCTTTTGAGTATCAAACACTCCATTTATGAGCGGATGATACGAAAATCGTTTTTTAGCTTCAGGATGTACTTCCGTACCAAATTTATATTCAATACTTTTTTCGTTGACTCTAAACCAATACATCAAAAAATCTTGGCAATTTTTTCGACCCAAAGCGTAGTCATGATCTCGGAATGAGTGATCTAAGAATCCAGAAAAACCTTCTAACGCTCCGCAAGCGATGGGGAAATCAGCTTTGTTGTTTTCGGCATCTTTACGTGTTGGTGCAATCAAAAATCGAGTGCCTTTACTATCATCCAAAGCGTTAATGATCTCGTCTTGTTTGAACATAGCTTGATTGCGCAATGCACCAAACATACGTTTGGCGATCGTTCCAATATAATTATCAAACTCAAAATCGAGTTCTTCTTTTTCGTAATTGGGAAAAGGATTGACCATAATCACTGCAAATCGTTCTTCTTCTACGGCATTTAAATCTTTTTCCTTGAGCGTTTTCATAGTATAACCAAATGGTTCATTATTAATTAACCCACCGTCTATACTATCAAATTCAAATAATCCGTCTTCATTTAATTTAGGTTCGACTGACGTTACCCCTTCACTATTTTCAAATAAATGAGTTTTATAGCGTTCTAAATAGTCTTTATGAATTTTATTTTTTTGGGCTTCTAAGCCAATCGGAAATGCACCCGTACTCAATGTGGCTGTTTTAAGATACTCAATATGTGTGTTTCGTTTCTTACCATTTCTTTCTTCTTCTTTTTCTAAATCTAACACAAAAAATAACTGGTCGTCCTTTGGTGGCACACCAGACTTAAGTTTTTTGTTTTTAAACCGATAACGAAAAAAACCTCCGTGATTAGTGATAACCGTTCCAGTATCATATTCAAATTTAACTTTATATTTGAGTCCCCGAAGGTTTGAAACAGTTAGTATTAAATCTAAATCTGAAGCTACATATTTAGGAAAAGCTTTTAATTGTTGAAAGGTCAAGGCTTTATTGGCAATGACATGGAGAGGATTGGTGTTGAGTAATGATTTTATATTCCCATCTACTAAATCATCATCTTGCATCAACTTAGAAAAAGTATCTTGGTCGGCTTCATCAGCCATATTTACCCAGCAATCATATAACTTATTGGATGGATTGTAGTAGGTTTGATCTGTTCTCACTTGAATTCCTTCTAGCAAAGAAATTGCGGCTAAAGACCCTGTAATGCCTCCTGCGGATGCACCACTAACAACCTCTAATAACACATCATGCATAGGAACAGAATGATCGTAATCAGGATGTTTCTCTCCTAATTTTCGATTTTTATCTTTCGCCTGTTGCCACAATTCAAGTGTTTCCAGTAAATAATCAATTACCCCTGCTGTATATGCGCCTGCCGAAACAGCACCTGCCATAGTTAGACCAATTTTAAAGGGAGTGGGTTTCTTCATTTTTGTAATATTCTAGAACATGAAAAGGAGTAATATTCATAAAATTAATGCTATTTTGAGAAATTATGATATTATAGATGTAAGAATACGAAAAACGAGTTGATGAAGTACACTTCACCAACTCGTTTGGCAGATTATTAACTTAATTTATACCTTGTTAAAAGGCAAACAAATATCCTGCATTGACACCAAATCCGTTATTTTGCATAGTAATATCCACAATGGGGTCATTGAAAAAATCGGATAAACTGTGTTGATAACGCGCATCTACAAAAAATTGTCCATTGCCTGCTTTCGCCCAAAACCCTATACCTCCCATGGCTCCTGCTTCCCATTGATTATAATTATCATTGCTTAAATCAATATCAGTTTTAGTCAAATTAAAATCTATAATAACGTTTGCTCTAGTTCGTAGTGTGGCTTGGCGAGCATAAGCAGCATACGGACCAGCTAGTACATAACCACCCATGTTTTCTTGACCAAATTTATATTTTCCTAGCAAGGGAATTTCAACATATTTCAACTCGGTATGCGCTTCTACACCTAGTGGAATTGGTATATTTAAAACGTTTACATCTAAGCCTTCTCGAACTCGGAATCCTTGTTTTCGTAGATTCAATTCGGGCTGAAAAGCGAAACCATTTTGTAATTCAATCTCGGCAACTGCACCAATATTATAGTGGCTAATATTTTGTGTATTAAGGACATTTCCAGTCCCATTCAACGTAACATTTGAAGCAGAACGCCCCACTTTAAAACCTAGAGAAACTTGTGCTTGCACTGCCATTGACATCATTAGAAATGCGAGTATACTTACATATTTTTGATAGGTAGTCATAATTTAGGATTTAAAAGGTTCACAAATTGTTTTGAACAACCTTCCTAATGAATTAGGTTGGTTACAAAGACAAGATGCGGCTTTAAGTCCTTAATTGATGTTAATCTGTGGTTAGCAAATTACTAAAGAATAGAGGATTTGTATTAAAAATCGTTAAAATGTGAGGATTAATCTTTTTTCGAGGTTTGAGATTTTTGAATCATCCCCGTCAAGGCTTCAATCTTTTCTTCTAAACGATCTATTTTTTCTTCCAACACTTGATTATTATCAATAGTCATTTCATCAACAAAAACAGCATTAGCTAAGGACATTCCAAAAATACCACCCATTAATACCACAATAACAAAGTAAAACCTTGAAATAGCGGACAAAACGGGACTGTCTGTTCGTTCGGCAATCAATGCAGGAATTTCGTTCCATCCCTCAACCGTAAACAACTGAAAAATCGTATAGGAAGAAATTAGTGGATCTCGAAAATATTCTGGAACTAAGTGTCCATAAAAATGACAGGTAATCAATGCCAACATAAAATTGAGGAAAAAAAGAGCCAAAATCACAAAAACCGATGCTTTCAAAGCACGTCCCAAACCTGCCACAATAGAATTCATGTGTGGAATAAAACTAATAAATCGAATCAGACGAATTAATCTAAATAACCGTAGTATTTTTAGAAATTCAGTATGAAAGGGCAAGGGTAAAAATAAAGCAATTAGTGATGGCAGACTCAGTACCACAATAGCAAAATCAAATTTATTCCAATTACTAGAAAAGTAGCCTTTAAGTTTGAAGGTTCTAATTTTAACGATAGCTTCTATTACAAAGAGAACAACAAAAAAATTATCTAAATAAGTAAGAACTGGAACTTCATGAAATTCAGGAAAGTAAAGAAAGAAAATAATAATGCCACTGGCTAAAATAGCATATATCATATTTTTTTCGGAAAGAAAGAAGTCCTTGAACATGAGAGAATCTTGAGAAGAAAAGATAATAGATGTTATTAGTGGATTAGTTAATTGGTTCATTCTGGATAGTTATCGATCTTATCAATAACAATTCAAAACTAATCACCAATTAACCAATCACTAATTAACTAAATTGTTTTGCAACTTGACTTCTAATTATAATCTGGTAAAAAGTTATACAACTTACCATATTCGATCATTTGTTTCGTGAAATCGTCTGGATATTCTACCTTAACATCTGTGATATTTCCGTCATCATCTTTGGTTGGAACAAGACGAGGATTGATAAATCCACCATAAGGTGGAATATTTAATTTTGCAGAACGATCCAGTACTTCTTGATGTAATTTTCGATCGACCTGTACCCCATAATCTTCAATTAATGCCTTCCCAGCTTCGTAGTCTCCTTGCGATTTTACACGTTGTACTTCACGTAGTAATTCACCAAATAAAGCTCTCAATTTTTCAAAGTCACGCACTTTGAAATACGTTTTTCCGTCTTTAGTGATTTTTTCGATAACATTGTCTTTCTTACCTTTTTCATAAGCCCATTGTGCCACCATTTGACGGTTCCGCATGTGTGCTTGTTCAATATTTTTACCCATTTCAATTCGGCGCAACTGGGTCATCATTCCATTCCGAATGTATCCTTCGTATTGTGCTTTTGCGACTTCCAACGATTCCATTAAACCCATATTGACCAATTTTTGATCCATTATATAATATAAACCAACCAAATCGGCACGAGCTTCTTCTAAAGGCGAAGCATAATTTTTCAACGTTTCTTTAGGCGTTCCAACCCCGTCTTCAAGCTTTCCAGAAGCGTGTCCAATGACCTCATGAAGGGCGGTGTGAATTTTTCCACTCAACTTTCCGTGCTTTTCAGAACGTTCAATTTCTTCTTTGTCAAACGCAAATTCCGATAACATACCAGGGCCGTCTGCATTGCTATAAGCCTCGACAATATTTCCTAAACTAACAGATTTTGAACCGTGTTTAGCACGAATCCAATTGGCGTTTGGAAGATTAACACCTATAGGCGTCGACGGAGAAGCATCACCTGCCTCACCTGCAACAGTTACAACATTGTAAGAAATCCCAACCACGTCTTTCTTTTTGTGTTCGTCCATGAAAGGCGAATTATCTTCAAACCACTGTGCCTCTTTTGCCACTTCTTTCATACGAGCGGATGCATCAAAATCTTTAATTTGTACGATAGATTCGTAAGAACCTTTATATCCTTTTGGGTCTTGATATACCTCGATAAACGAATTAATATAATCTACATCACCTTCTGTAGCTTTCACCCAAGCAATATTGTATTCATCCCAAGTTTTGAGGCTTCCTGTGTTGTAATACTCAATCAATAATTTGAGTGCATCTCGTTGAGCATCATTTTCTGCAACCTCGACTGCTTTACCCAACCATTTTGTGATTTGGTCGATAGCATCACCGTACATACCACCAGATTTCCATACTTTTTCTACGACCTGACCATTGTTGTTCCGAACGAGCTTTGAGTTTAAGCCGTGAGAAACAGGCGTTTCATCGTCTGGATTAATTTTCTTTTTGTAAAAAGCATCCACTTCAGCTTCTGTTATATCTGGATCGTAAAAATTAACGGCTGAGTTCAAAACCAAATCTGTTGAAGGATCAAAATTGATTTTTTTCATATCCAATTCGGGATCAAACATTGCTTTTAAAGCATCGGATGGAACTTCTGCATTCACTGCTTTTAGTAAAGAACTGAAATAGTCTTGTGAAAACTCAGGAATGAATTTATCGTTTCCATAATGATGGTGAATACCGTTAGAAAACCAAACATTCTTGGCGTACGTCATAAAGTTCTTCCAATCATCTGTGGATGTATCTCCATCGTAGTTGGCCACGATTTCATCAATTCCCCTTCGGATGACCAAGTTGTGACGATAATTTTGATCGTACATAATATCTCGTCCAGCCAAACCTGCTTGAGTTAAATAATAAACTAGTTTCTTTTGTTGTAAACTCAATTTGTCCCAGCCATCTATTTGGTAACGAATCATTTTTTTATCTGCGAAAGATTCAGTTTTCCAAACAAAATCATCACTATTTTTAGTATTAACGGATGTCTGTTCCGTATCACTTTTTGAACTCGTTTCTGTATTTGAATCGGGTTGCGAACAACCAGCCATTAATCCAATTAAACAAGCACTGCTAATCCAATATTTTAATTTCATGTAATTGTTATTTTGAATGTTTGTATATGAACGTTCGGCTAAAATAAGGAGAAAAAAACAATTGTTTAGTGTCTCGTAAATAAAAGATTTCACGCTACAGAATTTAAGCATTAAGAAAAAAATAACAGTACAGCATTTAGTAGAATCCCGAAAAAGATATATATTTCAATTTTTAAACTAAAATATCCATAATGAAAAACATTATTTACCTATGTCTAGTACTTTTTTGTACGATTTCTGTTACACCCACTTTTGCGGTGAAACCAACACCTCCTGTTGTAGAAGAAGTTCTAGAAGATGAAGTTGTTTTAAGTCCTGAAGAGGCTAAAAAACAAGAAAAAAAACTAAAGAAAGTTGCTAAGCTGAAAGAGAAGATTTCCAAAAAAATTACTAAGAAAATGGAAAAAAGAGAAATGAAGCAACAAAAGCGTGGTGTACTAGATGAACCGAACATTCGTTTAGGTTTAATATGTCTTTTAGCAGCTATTCTCGTTGGTTTATTTGCTGGACTTAAAATTATTGGAGGTTTGTTTGGTATAATTAGTGGGGTTCTGGCCGTTATTGGAATTGTTCTGATTATTCTTGGATTACTGAATTATTAACCAAAACATCCTAATATCAGTTCTTAATACTATCTAGTAGTTCGTTAGTATTAAGAACTGATATTTAATGTTTTGAAAAACAACTACATGAGTTCCCATTTAGGAGTACAGTATATGGTTGAGTTATTTGAATGCAAGACTCAATTATTGAACGATCCAGTTTTTATTGAAAAAATGATGCTAGCTGCTGCCGAAAAAGCAAATGCAACTATTGTACAACAATTTTTCCATCAATTCTCCCCTTTTGGTGTTTCAGGCACAGTTGTTATTGCCGAAAGTCATATCAATATCCATACTTGGCCTGAACATAACTATGCAGCAGTTGATATTTTTACTTGCGGAGATACTTTAAATGCAGATGCGGCCATCAATTCTTTAAAAAAATTGTTAGAAGCACAAGAGTTGCAAATTAGTCAGCATAATCGAGGAAGTTTGAAAAATATTAATCGAGTACATGCGCTACAAACTCCGAATCATCCCCAATAATGAGCGAGTCCTGACGCCGAAAGGCAATACAACTAGGACGACCTTCTACGACATACACACCTGCTTGATATATTTCGTCGTGTAAATCCTCAAACATAGTGGCATATTCTTGATAAATTCTACTAAAATGCCCCCAGTCTCCATCCGTTTCTTCTAAAATATTTCCTTTTTTATCTATAATCTTTATATTCTCCCCCAACCGTCCGAAGTTGACTTTTTCGACCATTGGAATGTTCTTTAATGGATTGGGATTATCATGTGTTCTTAGCAAATAAGGAGAATCTTGGTGCATTTTATAAATAATGGACATCAAGTTTTTAGACTGAAAAACGATACTATGGGCAGGATTTAATACAATTAAGTTATGGTTCATCACCAAATTGGTCAAAATCTCTAACAACTCTGGTTCTTCATAAATAATAAATTCCCAGGGAACGAGTTTGTACATAAAATTATATTGAATATACTCGTCTCCTTCTTGCAGTAAAACAGCATCTTCATCAAAAATGACATCTTCTAAATCAGCGTAAGCAACTTGAAAGCCAGCTTTTTCGGCAGCCGTTTTGATGACTTCCAAGTTCAATTTATCTTCAATATAACCTAAAGAAGTGAGTAGAAAGGTAGGTTCAAGTTCAGGTTTAGAAACTCGTAGATTATTCAATGCTCGTTCTAAATCCGCAGCCAAATAGTTTGCTTGACCTTGATATTTCATGCGAATAGGCTTGTACAACCACTGCTGAATGTAGGCAGCTTCGGGTAGTTGTGTACAGGTATCGGCATTAAATTCGATCATTTTGATTGGAATATCGTCTAGTCCTCCGGCAAAATCAAATCGCCCCAGCAAATGTGGATGCTTTTGTTCCCAACTATATTTGATTAGTGGAACGGCAGCTTCGGGAATTTCTAGTTTTGACCATAAATTTCCAACGACAACCGCATCAAAAATTTCTTTATAAAAACCATAACAAGTTGCTGCGGCTTCCATTAAAGCCGTGCCTTCGTGCTTTGCCAAACGCACGGCTTCCATTGGAATATAATCGTCATTTTCACCTTCTACAAACCAAGCATAACCATTTTCACGAATCGTATTAATAACATTAGCATGTTTGGTCAATTCTATGATTCTATCCACCATAAGAACGTGTCGATTTTGATGATCCGAACCCTTTTTTGGGTGTTTTTACCGCACGACGAGAGGCTGTACTTTTAAACTTCTGGTTGCTTGATTGGCTTTTATTAAAGGCTTTATCATTTGCATAAGCAGAACGATTTAAAGGAGAACTCATACTTCGTCCCATCATATAGCCCATCATACCACCCATCAATATACCAGACATTCGGCTTCTGCGTGGATTATCTGCATCAACCAAACGTGCTTCTTCTAAGGTAAATGTATCTCGAACACCGTCCATATATTCTGCAATAATTCTGCTATCCTCCTTTTTATCAACGATGGTTTCATCAGTAATTCGGTACAAATCAGCTTCGATCTCTTTCACTTCCGTAACGATTCCTTGTGTTGGATCTAAAACGACCGATGTTTCATATTCCTGACCACCTGATCCACAAGCGACAAAAATAGAGGCAAACGTTACAATAAATAAAAGGGCTGAAAAATTAGAAATGTGTTTCTTTTCGGTAAATTTCATATTGATTAGAAAAGTTTTATTAAAAAAATTTTAACTGCAAGGTAAGGATAATTTTATACTTTTGTATGAATTAAATTTTATGCCAAAAAACTCCAATAAAAAAGTTTTCCTAATCATCACGACGCTGATCGTGGGTATGTGTTCTATTATTTATGAACTTTTAATCAGCACGGCTTCTTCTTATTTTTTGGGGAATAGTATTCAGCAATTTTCCTTGATTATTGGGTTTTATTTGGCAGCTATGGGATTGGGCTCTTTTTGTTCTAAATGGATTCAAGATGATTTATTATATACATTCGTACAAGTAGAAATCATATTAGGTATCATTGGTGCATTTTCTGTTCCCTTGACGTATTTCTATTTTCTTTATGCTGATTATCAAGGTTTTAATTTCTTTGTTTTTCTATTGATTTTCTTAATTGGAATGCTGACGGGGCTAGAAGTACCGCTGATTACGAGAATTTTGGAAACCGATTTTACATTAAAAGACAATATTTCTAATATTCTTGGGTTTGATTATATCGGTGCCCTGATAGCTACCATTTTATTTCCGTTTTTTCTTGTTCCTTTTGTCGGAATATATAAATCTTCTTTGTTTTTTGGTTTGATAAATATTGTAGTGGGATTATTGACGTATTTATATTTTAAAGAAGAAATCGCTCATTCGTCTAAGCGAAAAAATATCGTTTTAAGTATAAGTGTTGCACTTATTTCAATTGTTGTTTTCAGTATATTTACAAGTGCTTCTTTTCTTAAACGTTGGAATAATGGGATTTTTAAACATCAAGTTATTTACAATACACAAAGTGCTTATCAAGATATTACGGTAACTAAAACTCCAAACGAATTTCGATTATATTTGAATGGGGCGATTCAGTTTTCTTCTGCTGATGAGTATCGGTATCATGAAGCATTGGTGCATGTTCCAATGATGCAAATTGAAGCACCAAAAAAAGTATTATTGCTCGGTGGCGGTGAAGGATTAGCGGCTAGAGAAATTTTAAAATATGACATAGACCAATTAGATATAGTGGACATTGATCCCGTTATTACGGATTTATCTAAAAATATGGCATTGATTTCAGAACTCAACGAGGGCGTTTTAGAATCAGAAAACGTACATATTTATAATGAAGATGCGTTTACATTTTTGATGGAATCTACAGAAGTGTATGATGTTATCATTGGTGATTTGCCCGATCCTAGTAACGAAACCTTAGCTCGATTGTATAGTAATGCGGCTTATCATTTGATAATGGCTCGCTTATCTCAAACAGGTGTTTTTGTAACTCAAGCTACTAGTCCAGATTTAGCCCCGAATGCTTTTTGGTGTATCCATGAAACGCTTTTACAATCTGGTTTTACACAAACGTATCCGTATAATGTGTATGTTCCAACTTTTGGAAATTGGGGTTTTATTATGGCAACGAGGTTTCCTGTGAAATTTTCTTACGATGAACGTATTTCGACTCAATATTTAGAAAAAGCCGCCTTTGACCACCTTTTTTATTTTTCTAAAGACAAACGCACCTCGAATGTTTTGCCTAATAACTTGGATCAACCCATTTTACTGGAATATTATTTAGAGCATTGGCGGGCATTGAATAATGAAGCGAAGTGAAAATTTCTTTAATCAAATGATGACTCTAGTCACCATTTGATTCTTGTAGTGAAGAGGTGACTTCAGTCAACTCTTCACTTAAAATTTACAAGTACGCCCGAATCTCCTTCTCCTTCGCATAGCATCCTACGAAATCACTCCACCACGTCCAACGAGTTCTAGGCTTCACTCGAATTTCAACTTTAGCACGTCCATTCACAATTAATAATCCAACACCGCACCGTGAACAGACTGCTTCAAGGCGTTTCAATTGTTTCTTATTTTTTTTGTGAAAAGTATCTATGGAAATGGCCAACCATTGTTCATTAGCAGGGTATTGTGCAATTTGGTCAATGACTTTGACTTGATAGTTTCTAAAACTTTTAAAACTCAATAAACCAAAAATTAATGTACCAATTAAAAAAATGACAATTGGTAACAAAAACTGCGCAAAACGATCGTCCAAAGTATAAAAATATTGAAAACTACCTGATAGGATTAAAGTTACCAAACCTGCCTGTAAACAACGGATGATAAAATTTCTAGTATCAAAAAAAGGTTTCACAGCAGGTAATGTTTTGTAGGATTTCGCTTCCATTGAAATCGTATAAGCTCCCCAAATCCAGTGGTTGAACACTAATAATCCATCGGCTCGTTTACCACCAATAGACCGTTTAGTACGAGCTTCCAATTGACTGTACATACGTCCTCTAGCTTTCCAACGATAGCGTTTGGCTAAAAATTCTTGTGCAATCACTTGCACGGTTTGTTCTATGAGACGTGGCATTTATTTAATGTTCTTTTGATCCTACTGCCCGTCGTTTTCAGATTTAATAGTATCTCAAATATACAATTTTATGATATTAAAATCTATTTTTTGGTTTAAAAACTGACACCTACTAAACAATGAATTTGGAACATTTATTTACATTTGCAGCATGAAATTTACAGATACGATACAACGAACCAAATCGGCTGAACTATTTGAGGAAGCCAAAAATTATTTTCCTGGAGGTGTAAACTCTCCTGTGCGTGCTTTTAAGTCCGTCTCTGGACCACCTCTATTTATAAAAGAAGGTGACGGGTGTAGAATTGTGGATGAAGATGACAATTCGTACATTGATTTTTGTTGTTCTTGGGGACCGCTAATTTTAGGTCATAATCATGCTGGTATTCGTGAATCTGTAATCGAAACAGTCAAAAAAGGAACTTCTTTCGGGACACCTAATCGACTTGGAAATGAACTCGGAAAACTCATTGTGGATAATAATCCATACATCGAAAAAATCCGTTTTGTAAGTTCTGGAACGGAAGCGGTGATGTCTGCCATTCGATTGGCGCGTGGTGTTACTGGAAAGAATAAAGTACTCAAGTTTGAAGGCTGTTATCACGGTCATGTGGATTCACTTTTGGTAAAAGCAGGTTCTGGATTGGCTACTTTTGGAGTCAGCACTTCAGCGGGTATTCCACCTTCTTTTGCAGAAGAAACCATTGTGATTCCATTGAATGATCCTGATTTATTAGAGGAAACATTATCCAAATATGCCGATCAAATTGCTTGTATTATTGTAGAACCTGTACCTGCTAATAATGGACTGTTAATTCAAAACAAGTCTTTTTTAGAATGTCTTAGAATCAAATGTTATAAACACAACGTTTTACTAATTTTTGATGAGGTCATCTCTGGTTTTAGAGTTGGATTTACAGGTGCGGCTGGCTATTATAATATCAAACCAGACATTATCACTTATGGAAAAATTATTGGTGGTGGAATGCCTGTTGGAGCGTATGGTGCAAGTGCAGAAATTATGAGTAATATTGCACCAGAAGGACCTGTTTATCAAGCGGGTACGCTTTCTGCAAATCCCGTAGCTATGTCGGCAGGATATGCAGCGATGAAAGCATTGTTAGCTCCCAACTTTTATGAGGATATGGAGGCTAAAACGGCAACTTTTGTAGGACAGATACAAGCTTACTGTGATGAAAAAGGGTATGAAGTTAACATTCATCAAATCGGTTCTATTTTTTGGGTAGCCTTTTCTAAAAAACGAATTTTATCATCTGATCAAATCGACCCTGCAAGTATGGAACATTTCAAGGTT
>JAHDFQ010000267.1 GCA_020628085.1 Saprospiraceae bacterium | reverse complement strand
TAACTTTCCTTTTTTAGTAAATCCAATATTTTTAAATGTCCCTATATTTTCGAGACAGCATCAATTTTATATCCAAATTAACATTCCGTCGCGTGTGGAATGCTGCTAAAGTGGTATCGTCATTTTACTACACAAAATGGACAAAAAAACCGACTCAGTGGGGTATGCCTTTTACGATTTCGGTGGAACCCACAACCGCTTGTAATTTACGTTGTCCAGAGTGTCCAAGCGGTCTGCGAGCTTTTACTCGACCTACGGGAAATTTGAAAGCCAATTTCTTTCAATCGACCATCGATGAACTCTACAAAGAGTTGATGTATTTGATTTTTTATTTTCAAGGAGAGCCATATATCAATCCTGATTTTTTAGAAATGGTATCCTATGCTAACCAAAAAGGAATTTATACGATAACCTCCACAAATGGGCATTTTTTAAATGATGCAAACGCTAAAAAGACCATCGAATCAGGTCTAGATCGGTTGATAATTTCGGTGGATGGAACAACACAAGAAGTATATGAAAATTATCGAAAAGCAGGGAATTTAGAATCTGTTTTACAGGGTGCTAAAAACATGGTGAAATGGAAAAAAGAACTCAAATCCGCTACACCACATATCATTTTTCAATTCTTAGTAGTTCGTCCAAATGAACATCAAATTCCAGAAATATACAAACTAGCAGAAGAAATCGGAGTAGATGAAGTCAAATTAAAAACAGCACAAGTCTATGATTATGAGCATGGTAACGATCTTATTCCAACGATTTCCAAATATGCTCGCTATGCTGAAACAGCAGATGGAACCTGGCAAGTCAAAAACGAACTACTTAACCATTGTTGGAAATTATGGCATTCCTGCGTTATTACTTGGGATGGCTTAGTTGTGCCTTGTTGCTTCGACAAAGATGCTGAACATCGTCTCGGAGATTTGAAACAATCAAGTTTCAAAGAACTTTGGCAGGCCGATGCTTATCAAGAATTTCGTTCAAAATTATTACAAGGACGAGACCAAATTGACATTTGTACCAACTGTACGGAGGGCTGTAAAGTATGGGCGTAAATTATGAGTAAAGTTTATTGATTTCTTTTACATATTGTTGCTCTACTACGGCTCTTTTTGTTTTTAAGGTATGCGTCAATAGACCATTTTCAGCCGTCCATTCTTCATGTAATAAATGATAGTTTTTAATTTTTTTATGATTGGCTAGTTGCTGATTAATACCTTCAATAATCGTCTCAAAATGTGCTTCTACTTTTTGATTAATGACCATAAATTGGGGAGCTGTCCAATGCACATTATTTTCTAAACACCATTGTTTTAAATACCACATATTAGGAACGATGAGTGCCACCACATAAGGACGTCGAAAACCAATAATCATACATTGCTCAATCAAGTTGGATGATTTTAATTTACTTTCCAACTCACTAGGAGCAATATATTTTCCGTAGCTAGTTTTAAAAATATCTTTTTTTCGATCTGTAATTTGTAGAAATTTTTTATAAACAATTTTACCAACATCACCTGTTTTAAACCAACCCTCTAAATTGATAACCGCTGCTGTTTGTTCAGGTAATTTATAATACCCTTTCATCACATTTGCACCTTTCACCCAGATTTCACCTTCACCCGATTCGTTAGGTTCATGTATTTTAATTTCTACGCCAGGCACAGGCATACCAACCGTTCCAAAACGCATACCACCTGGCTCAAATCGATTAAATGCCACTACGGGTGACGTCTCTGTTAGTCCATATCCTTCTCGTATACGAATACCTGCGGCTGAAAATAACTGTCCCAATTGTACATTAGTTGCTGCTGCACCCACAACGATACCTTCCACCTGCCCACCCAATGCTTTTCGCCATAATCTGAAAATAAGTAAATCGGCTATTCGGAGTTGAGTTTTGTATACAAAAGACCCTTTATTCTTACCTCTGTATTGTTCTCCTATATTAATTGCCCAACTAAGCAGTTTTTGAGCAACTTTTCCCCGTTGCGTACTTTCCTGTAGAATCTGTTCATATACTTTTTCTAAAAATCGGGGAACGCAAGTAAAGTAATGAGGCTGAATAGTTTTTAGGTCATTGGAAATATCCTCTAAATGATGAACAAAGTAAACAGAAACGCCCATCACCATATACGCATAAGTAACCATACGCTCAAAAATATGACTCATAGGTAAAAAACTGATGGCACGATGTTCAAAATGAATTGGAACTAAAGGGATAATAGACTGAATATTGCTAACTAGATTTTTGTGCGAGAGCATAACACCCTTTGGTTTTCCTGTAGTTCCAGAAGTATAAATAATAGTAGCAACTTCATCATCAGTGATTTGAGATTTTATATTTTCAATCGTTTCCGAGTAATCTATTTTTATATTTTGATAGATGGTCTTGAAAGAGGGAATAACAGTATCATCCTGTAAAGAAAATATTTTTTGTACAGGAGAAGATTCAAGTATTGGTAGAATCTTTTGAATTAATATTTCACCATCGATAAAGCAAAATCGAATGCTTGCATCTTCTAAAATATATTGTAATTCTTCCGCATTACAACTTGCATGAATAGGTACTACAACACCTCCAATTTGTTGAATTCCAAAGTCTAAAGCAGTCCATTCTGGACTTCCAAAGCGACTAAAAATAGCAATGTTTTCTCCTTTTTGAACACCCATATTTAGTAAGCCTGCACTAATTTGATTCAACCATTCAATAGATTTTGAAGTGGAATAAGAAATCCATTCGTTACCTAACTTTCCAACTAAGGATTGTGTCTGTGGGTAGCGATCTAATTGAAAAGGAAGAATATCAAAAAGCTTACGGATGTGCATACATTAATCTTTCAGCCAAAATAACAAAAGATTATAGTATATAAACAGTTTAAACTGAAAAAATAATACAGAACATCTACAACATATTCAAATATAGAGATGCATCAAATAATTTCAAACTGTTGGATAGAAAAGAGATACCTAGAATATAAACTATCCAAATATTCTTAAATATATAACATTTTTTAAATAAAAATATTTGAATTATATTTCTGTTTATATATCTGATAATCAGTTGATTGTTTGATTTTGTCTGATTTTTTATTTATCATTTGTAGCTTTTTATTGAACTACATTTATTTGTTTTTATAGACAAATAAGAACACTTGTTACATGTAAAATACCATGTTTATGGTATTTTTTAAATACTATCCTTACCGTACCTTTGTATGAAATGAAAGATTTTATTTTCCGTCATAAAGTGTTTATTAATTTTTGATTCAGATTTTAACCAAAGCAAATTGTTACTCTATAATATTTTTTAGAATATTTTTTTTGGGGTATCAACATTTGTATCTAAAAATCATTTGAAGAAATGTTTCAATTGCATTTGCAAGTGCTATTGAGTTTCAAATGAACTTGGATGATTCTCAGAATACAATAATATTGCTTAGTCTAAACCTAACACCAAGCTATAAAGAAAATTAGATTAGCATAATTTCCCATCTACCGTACCAAAATTTATCATAACAATTTATCAAATTGTTCTAAAGTGTAATTTTTTCTATATACGAATATTTGACGATTCAACGAGTAATAGGAAAACACCAACTAGCTTTTTTGAAACAATGAGATAGTAAAGATAATTTCAATTGATTTTGAAACAATGACCTTTGGCGTTATGCTACAAGGTCATAAAACGTATTATGAATATTTTATTTGTTAATTTTTTTTAAACTATTTAATCTCATGAAAAGAAGTTTCA
>JAHDFQ010000041.1 GCA_020628085.1 Saprospiraceae bacterium | reverse complement strand
TAGTTTCCTGCTTTTCCCAAATCTTATTATTGCACAAATATCGGGGACAGTATTTGAAGATTACAATGCAAACGGAGTAAGAGATACAGGTGAACCAGGCATTGGTGGAATTATAATAAATGGTTATAGTGATGGAGATACTGTAAATTCACCAAGTTTTACAACAAATAGTGCCTTGGATGGCACGTATAATTTAATAGGTTTAGGAGGATTGACACTGCGATTAGAATTTATGATTCCAGCTCCATTGACTTATCTAAAGCAAGGAGCACACGGAAATACGTCTGTTGTTTTTGCAACTGACGGCGATAGTAGTATTGACGTAGGTTTTAATAACCCCGCTAATTATTCCATAGAGAATCCCATCATAGCTACCCCGTGTTATGTATTAGGCGACCATACAAGTAGCCGTGGGGGATTAAGAGATGCCTTTGTAGGTACTTTCTACGATTGGGGACGTGCACCGATAAGTAGTACTGATAATGAAGATGTTTTAGATGAAGCGGGTAATCCTACTCAACCTTTTCATTATGCTATCAACAATCAGATAGGAACAACTTTTGGACTTGCTTGGAATAGAATGACTAATACCGTTTATCTGGGAGCTTATCAAAAAAAGCATACGGACTTCGGACCAGAAGGACCAGGAGCTATATATCAAATGCAGATTGATCCCGTTTCAGGTTTACCGCAATCTGCACCAAGTCTGTTTGTAAATATAGATGACTTTGCAGGCATTTCAGTTTGTGGTAGTCATGGAAACGATTTAAATCCAGGTTCTGATCCTGCAACAGCAGATTTAGTAGGAAAATGTGCATTAGGTGATCTAGATATTTCTGACGATAACACGAAATTATATACTGTAAATTTACAAGGTAAGGAAATCATTGAAATAGATATTGCAACGGGTAATATGACAAATACTTGGAATTTTCCAAGTTTAAGTGGGAATGGCTGTTATACTTGTGCCAATGCAACAGATATTCGTCCTTTTGGACTAAAATTTCGCAATGGTAAATTATATGTGGCAGGTCACTGTTCTTCAGAAATATCACAAGATAATAGTGAAATAAACTCTTTTGTTTACGAGCTAAATCTATCAAACGGTACATTTACAGAATACTTTTGCTTTAACTGGGATGATTTAGATCACGGAAGTAACAGACCATGGGTAGATGGTGTGGAAATGGAATCTAATTCACCTAGAAAGGTCTATATGTTTACGGATATAGAATTTTATGGCAATGACCTGATTATGGGGTTTCGAGATCGACATGGTGATATGTTGGGAGATGACATTGCTGGTGTACCTAGTGCTCAATCCCGTGGAGAAATTATAACGGCTTGGTATAACACTTCTACTGGTCAACATATTTTAGAAAGTGCTATTGATGGTTCAGCAGGTCCCGATAGGCCAGGGTCAGGTGCTAATCAAGGAGGCTTTGGAGATACAGAATTTTATATTGGTGATGGTCCAAGTGATTTTGTTGGTGATGGAAATGTGGGAGCAAAACATGAAGATCAATGTTTTGGAGGATTGGCTCAAATTAATACGCAAGATGTAGTAATGACATCACTTACACCGAGACAGCCTTTTAATATAGGTCAAACAGGTTCTGGTGGATTTGGATGGTTAGATAATACGAATGGACAAGCACAAAAATCTTTTACTTTGTATCGAGGGTCAGGAACAGATCCAGGAGATTTATTATCGAAAGCCAACGGTTTAGGAGATGTAGAAGGATTAACGACACCAGCACCTATTGAAATAGGAGATTATGTTTGGGAAGATACCGACAACGATGGTGTTCAAGATCCTGGAGAAAACTCAATTAGTGGAGTAACTGTAGAGCTGTATAAAAACGGTAACCTAGTAGCAACGACCACTACTGATACTAATGGTAGATACTATTTTACAAGTGAAGAAAATCCTGTTTTTTCTGGAGGACAATCTGCTGTAGCATTTGATACAAATCCGAATGATGATGCTATTGATGGTAATAATTACGCTATGCAGCGAGGTTCCAGCTTTGAAATTGGAACTCTTGACCTAAACCAAAGATTTAGAGATTGGGGAGCTGTGCGTTTTCCTGATATGGATATTCCACAAGGAGCTACTATTACAACTGCATATATACAGTATCTAACAGATACAGATAATAATCTTCCCAATACAGACCCAGCAGAAACCACATATTATGCTGAAAATGTGGATAATGCACCTATTTTTAACGCAGCAAATGGTGATTTAGATATACGTTCCGCTAATTTAACTTCGGCTACCCAAGATTGGGTCATTCCTGAAGAAGTTATAGCAGAAGTATGGTTGGATACTTATAGAAGTCCAGATTTATCAGCATTGGTTCAGGAAGTAGTGAACCGAGCTGGTTGGCAGAATGGTAACGCCCTTGCTATTTTTAATGAAATGAATATTAATGGAAATGATGGGACAAGAGGAGCAAGAGATTTATTTTTGGTGGTTGAGTGGACGAACTCTACTTCCGTTTCAGGAACAAATACAGAAAGCATACTTCCTAACGCGAACTATGAAGTGCGCTTAGATTTGGGGCAATCCCCTATAACAACTCCTAGTTATAATTTGACAACGATCAACTCTAGTGCTTCAGGTGCAGAAACAGGTAATACTCCTGATATAGATATTCGAGATAGTGATGCAACAGATAATAATGGTGTCGCAACTATTGGATTTTCTACGGGTAATTGGGGAGAGAATAACCATGGGTTGGATTTTGGATTTAATAGATTTTCTTGTATCAACCCTACTGCTACAGTTGTAGGAGCAATTGGCACTTGTACAGGTACAACATCTAATAACGATGCAACTGTAAATATAAGCAGTGTAATGAATGCTGACGAAGCTAATATTAGCGCAGGCGCAACTTATACAGGTGTAGCTTATGGAGGAGTAGGAGCAGTAGATATTAGCGGAGGTTCAGGTAGCTTTACAGGATTAATGCACAATACTGAATATACTGTTCGTATTTTTAATGGTTCGAATGACTGTTTTACAGATGAAACAATTACCACGCCTTCAATTACTTGTTCAACAGGTGATTGTGACTGTCAGGAATACATATATGTTAATGATCAACTTAATGATATTATCCACAAATTTCAAATAAATTCAAATGGGTCAGTAGGTAATGAGATAGGAACTCCTTTTTCGAACATTATCAATAACCCACATGGGGCTGCTGCAGATATTAATGGTAATATATACATTTCTCAATTATCAGAGGGTACTGGAAGTCCTCCAAGTCAACTTTATAAACTTAGCTGTGATGGGCAAGTTCTTGATAACAATTTCAATGACGACTTTGTCGGAGCATATAATATGGCTTCTTTTAACAATAGTATTTATATAGTAGGAAACGTTGGTGGTGCTGGTAATGGTGAAACTGGGATTAAATCCATTGACCTTTGTACTGGAAACACTACGGACTTTTTGCCCATTACCAGCCCACAAAATGGAAGTGTGTTAACTTGGGGAATTGCATTGCGACAAGATGACAGCGGTTTGTTAGTTTCTTCTTCATGGGCATTTCCGACGGGGTTCATCGATGTCTATGAAGCGGATTTGAATTTGAATGGTTTTAATACCATCATTGATAATTTCGCCCTTCCATCTGCAGCATGGAATACCTATGGTATTACAGATGATGAATTTGGAAACGTTTATGTAGTTGCTACACTTAATGATTTCACAGAAACGACTATTTATAAATTTAATTCTACTGGTAATTTAATTCATTCTATAAATAGCCAGCAAAACGCTGGGAATATTGGATTTTCAGGAACTTACGGCATCAGATATAGTAGTAATTCTGGATTGCTATATTTGGCTACCCAAAACGGTGACTGTGTAGCTGTATTAGATGCAGGAGGTCTTACTGGAAACATGGTTTACCAACCAGCTTTAGGTTATCCTTATGTTTCAGGTGCAGGAGGAAAAGCTATCGATTTGATTACTGAATGTTGCCCCAATACTACTCCTTTGGAATATAATGAAGTAGTATGTAGTAGTGGTAATGGCGAAAAAGTATTTTTACAAAATATATTCAATTGTGGTGATGGAATTGTCTGCGAAGGACAATGGTCAGAAACTACAAATACAAGTGGAGGTAATATCGTTTTTGATAATTGTGATTTATCAATAGTAGTCAATGGTGCAGGTTGTGCAACTTACACGCTATCAAATACAAATGCTTCTTCTCGTTGTGGCGTATTTGATATAATCGTAAATGTTTGTACAGAAGTACCCACGGCAAGTTTAGCATCAAATGAAGGCACTTGTACAGGTACAACATCTAATAACGATGCAACTGTAAATATAAGCAGTGTAATGAATGCTGACGAAGCTAATATTAGCGCAGGCGCAACTTATACAGGTGTAGCTTATGGAGGAGTAGGAGCAGTAGATATTAGCGGAGGTTCAGGTAGCTTTACAGGATTAATGCACAATACTGAATATACTGTTCGTATTTTTAATGGTTCGAATGACTGTTTTACAGATGAAACAATTACCACGCCTTCAATTACTTGTTCAACAGGTGATTGTGACTGTCAGGAATACATATATTTGAATGAACCAGGAGCAGGTGGAAAAATTCATAAATATTTGGTCAATTCAGATCAGACTTTGACGGAAATAAATGCCGCTAATGTGTGGTTCAATAATAATACGGCCATGGATGATATGACAGAACCGCATGGATTAGCTACCGATTTGAATGGGTTTTTATATGTTGCGGAGACAAGCAACGGAGATTTACGAAAAATGACTTGTGATGGAACTTTATTACCTGAAACAGAATTCGTAATCAGTAATGAGGGAGGATGGAATTTTGCATCTATCAATAATACTGTATTTATAAATAATTCAAGCGATGCAGAAATAGGTGCATATGATGTGTGTACAGGAGATTTTGTATATGGTGTAGACTTGTGTACTACTGCAGATAATAGAGACTGGGGGTTTCATTATGATAACCGAACAGGATATTTTTATTCTGCCGTAAAGGGTGTCGGATCTACTACAGAAGATATTGCATCCATATTTAGATACACAATAGAAGATTTTTCAAACCCTGTCAATGGTTGTGTCAATCCATGGATTACTCCAGGTGATGGTACATTAACTCCAGGTGTTTCAGAAACGGTTGCCAATACTTTTTTAAGAGGAATGACAACTGACCCAAGTGGAAACTTATATATAGTAGAAAGAACTGATGATAGAAATACAGCTCGATTATTAAAATATGATATAAATGGAAATTTTGTGGTCGCAACTGCCTATGATTCGAACGACAATGGAACAGGGTGGAATCGAGGAGCAGGTGTTGTATATAGTGAAACCTGTGATTGTCTATATATGTCCACAGCTGCCAGTGATGATGATTGTATTTCTACTTTTGATCTCAATTTAAATTATTTGGGTGCAGGCGTTCCAGGTGATGATAATGGTTTTACAGCAGCAAAAGCAATAGGAATAGTAAAAGAATGTTGCCCCAATACTACTCCTTTGGAATATAATGAAGTAGTATGTAGTAGTGGTAATGGCGAAAAAGTATTTTTACAAAATATATTCAATTGTGGTGATGGAATTGTCTGCGAAGGACAATGGTCAGAAACTACAAATACAAGTGGAGGTAATATCGTTTTTGATAATTGTGATTTATCAATAGTAGTCAATGGTTCAGGTTGTGCAACTTACACGTTATCAAATACAAATGCTTCTTCTCGTTGTGGCGTATTTGATATAATTGTTAATGTTTGTACAGAAGTACCAATAGCAAGTTTAGCATCAAGTCAAGGCACCTGTACAGGTACAACATCTAATAATGATGCAACTGTAAATATAAGCAATGTAATGAATGCTGACGAAGCTAATATTAGCACAGGTTCAACCTATACAGGTGCAGCTTATGGTGGAACAGGAGCAATAGATATAAGTGGAGGTTCAGGTAATTTTACAGGATTAATGCACAATACCCAATATACCGTTCGGGTATTCAATCGATCAAACGACTGTTTTGTAGATCAGACGATAACGACTGGAGATATATCTTGCACACCCACAGGTGATTGCTCTTGTAGTGAGTATCTTTATGTTAATGATACAGATTTAAACCAAGTACATAAATTTAAAATTAATTCTTCTGGTTCTTTAACAGAGATAGATAGCGACCCCAACACTCCTGCTATTGATCCTTGGTTATCTAATATTAGCCTTCCTCATGGTTTGGCATCAGATATAAATGGTTTTTTATATATTGGAGAATTATTTGGAGATGTTTGGAGAATTACTTGTGATGGTAACCCCATCTCACAAAATTTCTTTGACACTAATGGAAAAAACTTTGTAGAGTTTGAAAACTTAATATTAACGAATAGTGAAATAGGTTTAATTACAGCTTGGGATCCTTGTGAACCATCATCTCCTATTGGAACAGTACAACTTGTTGATGAAAATAACGCGAATGCTAATAATACTTGGGGCTTTTACAAAGATGCTAATAATACTTATTATGCTTCAGGAGGGACGAGTAATAACGATAACAACGCTATATGGAAATTTTCTTTAACAAGAAATGATTTTCTTAATAATACTACATTCACACCTCTTATAGATAATAATGGGCTACCTGCTTCGGCGGAAGTTTGGGGAGTCACATCTGATAGTAACGGAAATATTTTTGTTTTATATTGGTTAAATAACCCCGACTTCGATAATGTTTTAGCTAAGTTTGATCCTAATGGTACATTTATAGATTCGGAAACTTTAAGTTGGGGACAAAATGCTTGGGATAGAGGACAAGGAATAATATATAGTGAAACTGCTGATGTAGTTTATATTTCAGGTGGTTCACCTGGTAATGCAGATTGTGTAGGTTATTTTGATCCAACTACATTAGCTTACACTGGTGTAATTCCTCATGTCAGTGGTCAAGACCCAAAAGGATTAGCTATTAATAAAGAGTGTTGTCCAACTAGAACTCCTCTTGTTTACAATGAAACGGTATGCAGTGCTGGGACTGGAGAAAAAGTATATTTAAATCAGGTCTTTAGTTGTGGCGACGGTATGGTTTGTGAAGGTGTTTGGAGTGTTGAAACCCCAAATGCTAATCAAATTTTCAATAATTGTGACCTAAGTATTACTGTTAATGGTAGTGGATGTGGTACATATGTTTTAGAAAAGGCAACTCCTGCCACAGGAGCGCAACAATGTGATCCATTTAGAATAGAGATTAATATTTGTACCGAAGTTCCAGCAGCAATTTTAACTTCAAGTGAAGGTACATGTACTGCTTCAACACCGAATGCTGATGCTACAATAACTATTAGTGGTGCAATGAATGCAGATGAAGCTAATTTGAGTACAGGCGCAACTTATACTGGTGCAGCTTATGGTGGAACAGGAGCGGTAGATATTAGTGGAGGTTCAGGATCAATTATAAACCTAATGCACAATACAGAATATACTGTTCGTATTTTTAATGGTTCAAATGATTGTTTTGTAGATGAAATAATTACTACAGCAGATATTTCTTGTTTTGTGTGTCCAACTATTTCAAATCCTACAGCAGCACTAGAAGTTTGTGAAGGGCAAGCAGTAGCTGAAATTCGAGTAGAAACAGATGCTACTTCACCTGATGCAATTGAGTTTGTATATTTCACAACACCACAATCGGGAGATGCGATGTATACAGGTGGAACTTCTTTAGGAGTTGTGATGCCCAATAATGGAGTAGCTACCATCAATAATGTAAGTTTTCCCAATGCAGGACAGTTCTATGTTTATGCCCTTATTTCACCTACACCAAGCGTTACTACTTGTCGTCCAAGTGAAGAAATTATAGTACAAATCAATCCACTTCCAGATGTTAGTTTGATAGTTAGTGATCCAGAAATATGTGAGGAACAAGAAGTAGAGATTGAGGTAATGGATTCCGAAATAGGTGTTCAATATCAGTTGCAAGATGCGACGGATAATAGTAATGTTGGTTCGCCCGTTGCAGGAAATGGACGTACGATTATATTGAGTGTACCTACAGCTCTCAGTGCAGGAAATTATACTTATAATGTAGTGGCCACCAATAGCACAACAGACTGTACAGTAACCCTAATAGATCAATCCAATGTAACGGTACAAGCATGTGATTTTCCTGTATTTCCCCCACGTGAATGCGTAGGTTTTGATCCGTGCCACGTCATCAGTGCAGATTTATATTTGGGGTCACAATCGACGGCGGATGCAGGGAACACAGGAACGTCGGATGATAATGACGGGGTCATCTTTCCAAACGATATACAGCCAGGTGGAACGATTTATCTACCGATAACAATATTTAATAATACGACAAATGATGCGTATTTGACGGCTTGGATAGATTGGAATGGCGATGGAGATTTTGAAGATGCAGGCGAGCAAATTGCAGATGAGACATATACATATACAAGCAATAACGGTAGTTTTGTCGATTACTTGGAAGTGATGATACCATCCGATGCTGTAGAAAATGTACTGACATATGCAATATTCCGATTGAGTACAGATGAAGTGGCAATAGAGAGCGTTTGTTCAGAAACAGGAAGCTGTGCAATAGATGGGGAAGTGGAGGTGTATTCTTTTACCCCTACTTGTAAAGTTAATATATGTGTACCTACAATGATAAAAATTAACAAATAAAAAAATCAAAATATTTCATTCTATTATTTATTCGATACTCGCTCTATGATGATGTGGAGCGGGTATTTTTTATGAATAAAAATAGCCCACCAATTAATGAGATTGCTAGTAGAATAAACCCGATGTTTTTGGTAGAAAAAGAAGATAATTCAATAGGACTCATATTGCCAACAGGAATGAAAGCTGCCCAATATACGGGGTGTGATATTTGATCTCTACTATCTTTTAAATACTGACGTTGTGCTTCGCAGAGTGCTGCATCTTTCGTTACACCAGATCGAATATTCTCGTAAAAAAACTGCATAAGTTTTGCGGTGGTGGCATCATTAATACTCCAAAGCGTCGTAATAATGCTTTTGGCACCAGCATACGAAAATCCACGCGCAATACTCACTAGTCCTTCACCTGTTTTGAACTCTCCACGAGCGGTTTCACAAGCACTCAGCACTACCATATCCGCATTTAATCGCAACGGATATAACTCTTTGGTGTATAAATATTCATTTTCGATAGAGTCTTTTTGCTCTGAAAAAGCCAGATAACAAAAATCACCTGCTTGATCGTTTGCAATACCATGTGTAGCTAAATGTATAATTTGATAATCACTAGCTTCGTTTACAAAATTAGATTCTGTGGCAGACTCATTTATAAATAAATCACCTTTGATAATGCTTTCAATCATTTGAACTTCTGGAATATTCATTGTCAATTTTCCTAATGTTCTTCGATCCTGAGCAATGGTTTTTGTCTCAAACAAAGGAGCAAAACCAACAAACTGTTTACTCGCTTTTCTTCCCGACGAACTGTGCATTTCTTGTAAAAGACTAGCAGAATAGGTATAACTCATCTGATAATCATGCAATAAATAGCGGTGTGTTCTAAAAGAAAACGTATTTTCTGGACGTTCTTTTAATAAACATTCAAACGGAACATAACTCAATAAATCATGTGGAATTAAGATCAATTTAGATTGTAGATTATCTTCTATTGGCTGTATGAGCAATTCATACAAAGCGAGTGCATTATCGACATATAAGGCTTCTAAAATAACTTTATTTTCACCTTGCATAGTTGGATAATCGGCAATGCTGTTTACAAAAACTTTGATGGTTTGACGAAGTGGAATATCAATTTTTTGCTGATGTATATGAATATTTGATTGATTAATGACAAAACTAAATAATTGATCTTCAGTAATAAAGTAGCTCACCATACTGGTATTCTGATCTACTAAATTATCCTGAATACTTTCTACCGAACTAGTTTTGGTATTGTATTTTAATTGATAATAGGAAGGATATTTTTTTTCAATTTTTTCAATCAAGGTTTCGTATGCTACTTTCAAATCAAACAATTGATTATTTAACGCTTTAAACTCATCCGTTTCAGTATCATTTACTGAAAATCGCTGTTTTTCGGTGTAAGCAATATCTACTTTTAATTGTCGCTCTTGATCGAGCAAATCCGATGGAATGCCTGCAAAATCCTTCGCATAAGTATTTTGAACCGCTTCTAAAAGGACACTACTTTTCCCTTTTTCAGATATATCAAAGGCTTTTTTGATGTAGTCAGTTTCTTTTGTTTGTTGCCATAAATCATAATAGATAGAAATAGCTTGTCCAAAAAGATTGTAATGTTCATCTAAAAAAACTTGTTTGGATGCTTCTTCATCAATGCCTGTACGGATAAATTCAATCAATGAAATGGCCGTTTCGTATAGTTGAGCAGCTTGTTGTAATTCATTTATATCGTTCAATTCCTTATACAAACTCCAATGCACTCGACCTTTTTGTTTTAGAACACTTAGATAATGAATAGGCTTAGGAATATTTTTGAAATCATCCAAAGCAGCATCACCTTTCAATAATTGAAGTCGAGTTTCCATACGTTCAATAGCAGCACCCGTTTTTCGTTCTTGCAACTCCAATTCCGCTAATTCCACTTGTGTATTGGTAACTAAGTAGTGTTTTGGATAATAATAATTTTGTCGAATATTCAAGGCCTTTTCAAGATATATTTTCGCATTCTCAAAATCACCAGTTGCTCGAAGACATTTTCCAATATTTTCGTAAGGCGTTGCTACTGCTATAGCATCAGGGGCAGCAGTTTTGAGCTTCATAGACAAAGCTAGTTGACAGTTCTGTAATGCTTTTTCATAGGCTTTCAAACCATAATGGCTCAAGCCAATACTATCATATAGCCGAGCCATTCGATAGGTATTCTTATCTTTAAACTTGAGTCTGAGTTGAAGGGATTTATTTAATAATTCAAGGGCTTTTTCATAATCACCCATTAATTTATAAGTCAATCCAATATTATTATAGGTACTAGCAATATCCAGATTTTCTCTTCCAAAGATGTCTAATTCAGATTGCAGTGTTTTATTTAAGTATTGCAGCGCTTTGTGATAATTACCCAAGCGGTTATAACAAATGGCTAAATTATTATAGGTATAAGCTAAATTTCTAGGTGCAAGTTCGTGGTCAGATGCTAAATAAATAGGAATACTTTTTTGATAAAAACTAAAGGCTTTTTCATAATCACCTTTGTACTCATGCAGCATTCCAATGTTATTAAAATTATTGGCAATCAACGTAGGTGGAACATTATCTAGCTGTTTGTAAATAGCTCTTTCTTTTAAGTAATATTCAATGGATGTATTGTAATCTTCTAGAGAAGAATAAGCCTCGGCAATGGTTAAATTAGAAAGTGCGACCAGTGTATCTAGCGGGCCTAATTCTTTGATTAATAGGGTTTGAGCTTTTTGAGCAACCTCAATTGCTTGGTGAAATTTTGCAGAATCTACAATCAAATCATTGGCATCCTTCAAGTATTGTTTTGCTACATCTAAATCTGTGGTTTGCCCCGAAAGAGCTATAGGTAAGAACAAGCTACCCAATAGGAGAAGTCCTATTCTGTTCATAAAGGGTGTAAATATCTGCATGTAGTTGTATTGTTAGTTCTTGGGTTTCTAAATCAAACTCAAAAATCTATGCTGTTTTAGTTGTCATGTAAATTAGTAATTCTTTTTCAAATCACCAAAATTGTACACATAACGAAACATCGAATATGAATATTTTAAATTATACTTTTAATTTCCATTGATACCAAAATGTTTGTATCACACCACGAGCCAATAAAAACAAAACCAACACCAACCACAACCCATGATTACCCCACGAACTAGGTACTAAATAGAACGTTAGTAAATATAAGGCAATCGCAATAAGCATAGTATCTCGCATGGCTTTAGAAGCCGTTAACCCAATATAAATACCATCCCAAATATAACAAGGTGTACTTAATATGGGCAATATAATCATCCAATACAAAAAAGGAATCGTTTGCTGAATCACATCAGGTTGATCGGTAAATAATCGTAAAATAGATACACCAAATATCCAGTACATCAAGCTGAATAATACACCTAAACCCATGCCCCAGGCAAAGTTCAAATTAATCGTTTGCTTGAGTTTTTGAACATTATTTGCACCGTGATATTTACCCACCAAACTTTCTGACGCATAAGCAAATCCATCTACACCATAAGACATCCAATTTAAGAATTGTAATAAAATGACATTTACTGCCAAAACCATTTCGCCTCCTTTGGACGATTGACTATAGAAAAATCCAAAAGCAAAAGTCAAACAAAAAGTGCGTATAAAAATATCTTTATTGACCTGTAAAAAGCCTTTCAAGGCTTCTAATTCTAATAATGCAGCACGTTGATAAGCATCAACATAGTGGCTATATTTTTTGTAAAAAAGGAAAAAAGCGAGTACAATTCCCACATATTGAGCAATCACCGTTCCCCACGCCACCCCATCGACTTCCATGCCATAATTTTGAATAAATAGATAACTAAAAATAATATTTACAACATTAATAACAATGGTCAAAATTAACGGATAGGTGGCATTTTGCATTCCAAAAAACCAACCCATCATAGCATATAAACCCAGTGTAGCAGGTGCTGCCCAAATCCGAATTTGAAAATATTCTCGTACCAAATCTAGTTGTGTTCCCGAGATATTCATCAACGAAAAACTCACTTCACCCAGTGGATATTGAAAAACGATCACCAAAAAAGCCAAGGCTAATACCACCAGAAAAGCTCTTCCTAAAGTCAAAATAATAGCTGAACGATCATTTCGTCCAAATGCCTGAGCAGTCATTCCTGTTGTGCCCATACGTAAAAAACCAAAATTCCAGTAAATGAAATTAAAAATCATCGCCCCAATTCCGACTGCGCCAATATGCGTTTCCGATAATCGCCCCATCAAAGCAGTATCTACTGTACTTAACAGCGGTACGGATACATTACTGATAATATTAGGTATGGCAAGGCGTAGTATTTCTTTATTCATATTTTAATGTATTAACGAGTAACAACTTAACGAGTAATGAAAGCGTTTTGTAAAAATCTAAAACGCTTTGGCGATAAATGTTAATATGTTAGAAAGTTAGTTCGGTACTCGTTAAAAAAAGCAATAACAAATGTCGTACTTTTGTTTTGTAAAAAATACAGCATCTATGATAAAGGTAGGAATTCTTTTTGGTGGGCCATCACGAGAGCGAGAAATTGCTTTTGCAGGAGGAAGAACCGTCTACGACAACCTCAATAAAAGTCTGTTTGAGCCGATTCCAATTTTTATTGATAGCCATTGTAATTTCATTTTGCTAGATTGGCAGTATGTCTACAAGGGAACCATTCGAGATTTTTATCCACCTGTTAGTGCCCTGCCTGATTCACCTAATGAGTTTCAAATTTATCTAGAAAGCTTAGGTGATCTATCTCCCGAAGCACTCGATCAAATTATTAGTAAAGTTGGACGTAAAATCGAATTATCAGATTTATCAGATTATATAGATATTGCATTTTTAGCACTACATGGTAGCTTTGGTGAGGATGGTCAAATACAAGGTTTGTTAGAAAGTTTACTCATTCCATACACGGGTAGTGGTATTCGGGCTTGTGCTATCGGAATGGATAAGGCATTTCAAAAAAAGATTATGGAGATGGCAGGTTTTGCCTGTCCAGAAGTCATAGTTGTTCCTCGATCTTACTGGCTAAATGTAGAGATTACCGAATTATACCAAAAGGCACTCAACCAAATTGGTTTCCCAATGGTCATCCGTCCAGCGAATCAAGGTTCTTCGATTGGTGTTGCTATTATTGATAGTAAAAATGGGGTGGAGCGTTTTACAGATGCGATGAACAATGCTTTTTTTAGAACGGTGTTGTCTTTAAATCATTGGCGTAAAAAAGAGGATGCCGAAAAGGTACATTATTTACAAGACCTAACGGATATTCGAGACGGATTGGGTTTTCCTGTCGATGTACATGTGGGCAATCACCCGATACAGACGATTTACCATCCAGAAGAATTACTGACCTTTATCAATGGTATTGCAGCCCAAAACACATATCACACACTTGTTTTAGAAGGACATTTGACCGAGCAAACGGTTATTATTGAAAGTTTTATCCATGGAAAAGAGTTTTCTTGTGTGGTCATTAAACAAGAAGATGGAACAGTCACGGCATTGCCACCAACGGAAATTATCAAAGGAAGTGAGGTGTTTGATTATCGGTCTAAATATTTACCAGGATTATCCAGAAAAGTAACGCCTATTCATCTAGAAGATGAAAAAATCAATGAAATTCGAGAAGAGTGTGAACGACTTTTTGAATATTTAGAGTTCAATACTTATGCTCGAATTGATGGCTTCATAGATGCAGTAGGGGAGATATACCTCAATGATCCAAATACGACTTCTGGTATGTTGCCTTCTTCTTTTTTCTTCCACCAAGCGGCTGAAATTGGACTGAATCCGTCGCAGTTTTTGACCTATATTATTCGAGCTTCTTTACAAGAACGCATCGAAACGACCTTGACGTTTACACATTATAATCGTTTACTTACAGAATTAGACGAAAAAATTGAATCGGAGAAGAAAACGGCTGCGGTCAAGAAAAAAATTGCCGTTATTTTAGGTGGTTATTCTTCTGAACGCCACATTTCGGTAGAAAGTGGACGGAATATTTTTGAAAAACTAGCGAGTTCAGATAAATATGAGCCTATTCCTGTTTTTCTAATGGGAAATAAAACAGCGCACGACATATATCAGATCCCAATCAATTTGTTATTGAAGGATAATGCAGATGATATTCGAGATAATATTCTCAAATTCAAGAAACATAATATCATCGAGGAAATCAAGCAAGAATGTACAGCTTTAACTCAAAAATATGCTTCTGATAAAGTGGTTTTTGAACCCCGAAAATTAACGTATACAGATTTGAAAAATGAAGTAGATGGCGTATTTATTGCTTTGCATGGTCGCCCAGGAGAAGACGGTGAAGTACAGCAGAAATTAGATGATTTGGGGATTCCTTATAACGGTTCACCACCCGATTCTTCGCAAATTACTATTGATAAATATCGTACACTTCAAACATTGAAACAACACGGCTTTGAAGTGACCAACCAGTTATTATTAGAAAAGAAAACCAATCAACCTTCTGACCAATTTTATACTGATAGTATTCAGGAAATTGAAGCTAATTTTGATTATCCGTTCATTGCCAAACCCGTTGATGATGGTTGTAGTTCTGCTGTGAAAATGGTTAAAAACCGCACACAATTAGACGCATTTTTGAAGGCTATTTTTAGAGAACGGGTATATGTTTCTGAGGAATTACAAGATATACTAGGGTTAAAACCCAAAGAAGAATTTCCACAAAAACAATGTGTGCTGATTGAGCAATTGATTACCGCCAATGGAGCAAAACATTTTTTAGAAATCACGGGAGGTTTGTTAACCAAACAAATAGACGATCGAATAGAATATGAAATGTTTGAGCCTTCGGAGGCACTCGCTACGGGAGAGGTGTTATCGCTAGAAGAAAAGTTTTTGGCTGGTGAAGGACAGAACATTACACCTGCTCGTTTTGCTGATAATCCTACTGACTATAAAGTCATTGCAGCACAAGTAAAGGCAGATTTAAAACGAGCTGCTCAAATTCTGAACGTGCAGGGTTATGCTCGTATTGACGCTTTTGTCCGTATTTTTGAAGATAACCGAGCCGAAACGATCATTATCGAGGTCAATTCATTACCAGGCATGACGCCTGCGACTTGTATTTTTCATCAAGCCGCTATCAATAATTACAAACCGTATCGTTTTATCGATCAGATTTTAGAATTTGGTTTTGGACGGAAAGTACGGGAAGGGAATTTGGTTTGATAGACAGTGGTACTTCAGTGGGACGGGTGAATAACAAATTGTCGCATTTCAAAAGGTGTAATTTTTTAAAACCCTGCTTGCAGCAGGCAAGTCTGTGCCACTGTAGCTTATCAAAACGACAATTTGTTATACACCTAATTAGACTGCCAATGGAGATAATATAGAATCTCAAAATGTTAAGATTTGCTCCTTTCCAATAATTTCCGATTAAATCAGTTATAAAAATATCCTACGAACAACCTATCCCAAACACTTGCACTCTTTTAAGTATGCTATGCTCTTATTCTTAACCAAGAATAGTAGTGTATATCTTTCGATTTTAAAAAACGCTAGTCAACTTTCTCATCATTGTACAAGCGTTCTCCTCTCGCATTATGATATTGATTTAAATAGTAAGAACATATGATTTAATTTTTAACACACTTTAAAATACAAAACAATGAAAAATGTAGTTACAACCATCCTTTGTTTATGCCTCGGCATTTCCTCTTCTTTTGCTCAAAAAAAGTTATTTGGACATCCCATCAAATCTGTTACGGTTTTCTTCGGAGAAGATCGAGATTTATTGAGTAGTATGGACAGTGATTATTTTTTGAGTATGGCCAAAAATGAATCAGATCGACAACACTTTAATCAAGACTTTTCTGATCGAAACGTGGCGAGTATGATTTGTGAAAATCCAAATATTAGTGTATTTGTAGGGTTAGAATTACCTAGAAATTTTGAATGGAATCTTGGTATAAATGCCATTTTTAATCGAGTAGATGCGCTGACGTATGAGTACTATAATTGGGACGGAGCTAATTCAGATTATGCTAATTTTAGTACTTATTCAGATGAAATAGCCTTAGAAAGTTCACTTGTCAAACGAATTGGTTTGTTGCCTTTTAGAAATCGTTTGGGGAATCAGGTTGTAAATTTGTATGTTGGTGCTGGGACAAATTTAGGTGTTATTTTCGATCATGAAATGTATTCTTATGGATCACGTGAAGTAACGGTAGAGGACTATAGTTACAATCAATATGATGATTTACAACGTGATATTATGGATGATACAGAATATGAATATTATAATGAAGAATTTGATTTACAAGGTGGCTTCACCCAACGAGTTTACGGACAAGCGGGCATCGGGTTTACATTGATTCGTAGAGTTGAAATTGGAGTACAAGGAAAATATGGAGTTGGCTATCGTTATATGGGTGGTGCAGGTATCAAAAGTACCAAGCTAGAAAGTATTGGCTTTACCCTAAAGTGGTTACTAAAATAAACGAATCGAAAGTGGTAGTTCTACTTCAATGGGACTACCACTTTTACCTATAATTGTCCCTTCAACTCCTCCAAATACCCTTTCAATGCTTTCAATCTCTTCAAGGTTTGTTGACGTCCTTGTAATCGAGCTTTATTGTTTGCAATTTCTTGCTTTGCTCCTTTTAGTGTAAATCCTCGATCTTTAACTAAGGTATAAATTAATCGGATTTGATCTATATTTTTTTGGGTAAAACGGCGATCTCCTTTACCATTCTTATGTGGTCGAAGTGTATCGAATTCGGATTCCCAAAAACGAATCAATGAACTGGAAACGCCGAACATATCTGCTACTTCGCCGATAGAATAATATAATTTGGTGGTGGTGTTATCATAGAGGGACATCAGGTATCACTTTAGGTTTTCAAGTCTATTTTTCTAACTGTCAGTTCTTTAAGGTACAAAAAATGTACTAGAAAATCAAGTTTTAGGAATTTGGATGTTACTCTGGAATAAAAAATGGATTAGCGTACATGATAGTACACTAATCCATTTTTTGTCAAATACTGTTTTGTTATAACGAACTCAAGATTAATCTCGAATACGTCGTACTCGATTACCGCTGTTGTATTTTACAATATAAGCCCCTTCAAAACCTCGATCTTGAACCGTTTGTAACATATCCCAAGCCTCATCCTCCGAAAAGAAATTGGACAATAACACACGTACGACATCCTTTCCTGCAAAATATTCCGTTTCTATACGACCCAATCCTTTGACGGGACGATAGCGTCGATGACTTGGATTATAAGCCGTTACGGCAATCAATTGTATCTTATAATAATCGCCACTTGGTGCGTCCGCTTTTGATGTTGGCCTTGGGTTGTCTACTCGATTATAGTCATTGCTCGTCAACGGATAATTTGCTAAATCTGGATCAGAAGAACGAATCACTGCTGGCAAGCTATTATAGTTACTTGTAGTAGTTGTATAACTTTCTGTAACAGGTGGTGCAGTATAAGTATTCGTTGGAGGTGTATATGTATCTGGTTCTGTGTAGGTTATAACTGATTCCGAAACGGGTGCTGTATTAATTGTAGGCGTTTCGTATGTTTCAGTAGTTTCGTAAGATTGTCCTTTTGAAACAAATGATTCAGTTGCATCATAGCTGTTCAATGTTTCGCTTGTTTCTGCTAAATTTTCGACGACTTGTTCTTCTTGAACCGTATAATCGTAAGCACTAGGAATATTAGAAGATTCGGGTTGATTGACGACTGTTTGTTCAACAACGGTTTCGGGTGTTGCTTCTGGAACATCAATAATATCATCTGTTGATGCCACTCCAATTGGATTATTATTCGGCAATTGTTCCATGAATAAATTTATATCATAAATGGATTTATCGCCTTCATTGGTTTGAAAAGCCATCGTTTTGACTCGGTATTTATCTTTTTCTAAACGGATTTCATAATTTTTATTAGCAAAAACCTGAAATGAATAATTACCATTATCTACATTATTACTCACCCAAAGTCGAGCATCCTGATTTTCTTGAATTTCATACAAAGCAACTTCTACATTTTCAAGCGGTAACTCACTACTCAAATCATAAATTTGTCCTTTGACCATCATACGTTGAATCGGAACATTAAAGCTAAAAATATCTTCTTGTGTAGTCGATACTTTATCCATTCCAAACATCCGATTGGATACGAAAAAGCCTTGTGCGCCCTCATATAAATGGACATAATAATTATCATCAGCAGGTGAGTTGATCGGCATTCCTAAATTCGTTGGTGCGCTAAATTCTGCCCCCTTTCCTGTTACTTGAATAATATCATATCCACCAATATTAATGTGTCCGTTAGAACTAAAATATAAACTAGATTGATTGACGTCATAAAACGGAGTAATTTCATCGCCAATTGTATTGACTATTGGACCAGCATTGCGAGGCAGCCCAAATTCGGTGTTGCTACCTACCGTCCAACGTTCCACAAACCAAATATCCATTCCACCCTTTCCACCTTTTCTGTTGGAAGCAAAATACAGTATTTCCTTCTCACCATCAATAACCGCAAAAGGATGTGTATTGGTACAAACATCCATATTGATTTCTTTGGATAATAAAACTGGTTCTGTCCATTGATTATCTCCTTCCGCCCAACTAGATACGTAAATTTCGCAGCGAGCGGTTAAACCAACAGGTGCATTTTCTTCATCACAAATGGTAAAATAGAATCGCTTATTATCCGTAGAAAATGATCCGTTGCAAAAATTACTATCTTTAAACGTATTGAATCCTCTGGAAACATTGGACTGCGCCCATTTTCCTTCAATCAATTGACTTCTAAAGATTTTTGCTTTTCCTAATTTTAGAGAAGAAAAATATAGTAAATCATCACTATACGCAATAGGTGCAAATTCAGATTCTAAAGAATTGACGTTTTCACTTAAATGATCGACCACAACACCTTGTTCTGCCAACACTTCTTTTTGCTGAATGGCCATTTCACAACCTTTGATTTCTTGTTGAATGACTTCAGAAAGTACATATTTATCATCACCTTGATAAGCATTGATGAAAAAGATGAATTCTCGAATAGCCGAATCGTACTGACCTGTTTGTTTGAGACTTTTGGCATATTTAAAACCAACTTGATCGAAGGTTTCGTTTTCCTTTTTGATCTTACTATAAGCATCGGCTGCTCGTTTAAAATCTCGAACCATCGCATAGTTTTCACCTGCTTTATAGATCAATTCAAGATTTTCAGGCTTTGCTCGCCATGCTTTTTCATAATGATCTGCTGCATTGGCGTAGTTGCGTTGTTGTGCTAACTTATCAGCCAATTTGACGTGTTGCCGCCAACTCAGATTTTGTGCCTGCGAAAGCACAGGAAGTAATAAACTGCATACAGTGATTAGTAGTAACCTAGCCATGGTTAAAATTTTTGGGTGTGCAATAGTGTGAAATATTTAGTACAAATTAATATTAATCAATACTTAATATATTAAATAAATATCTAATTAATACGTATTGTCTTGCACTTTTGTTTTCTCAAAATATGTTTAAAAACTGTACTTTTAGGGACTTTATCCGTTTTGTAATCGTACAGATTAGTATGTATCCTTTTGTATAATAAAAATAAATCAAGCCATTTTTATTCCATATCCATCAACACCTTTTCAACTGCTACTGGAAAGTAATGATGTTCTAAACTTAATACTTTCTTTGCAATATCACTAGGTGTATCATTATCATTCAAAGCACATGTTGCTTGTAAGATAACTGCACCTTCATCATATTGTTCGTTCACAAAATGAACGGTAATACCTGAAGTAGTTTCTTTCGCATCAAAAACAGCTTGGTGTACATGTTGTCCATACATCCCTTTACCCCCAAATTTAGGTAACAAAGCAGGATGAATGTTAATAATTTTTTGGGGATAAGCAGTCGTTAAATATGAAGGAATCAGCCATAGAAAACCAGCTAATACAATCAGATCTATTTGCTTAGATTTCAAGACCTCAAGGTGTGTTTCTGTTTTATAAAAATCCTGCCTATTAATGACACTGCTGGGGATTTGGTGTGTTTTGGCAAGGTCAAGTACGGCTGCTGTTGCTTTATTTGAGACAATCAGGCTTATTTGTACATCAGGCTTATTTTTAAAATATTCAATAATTTTCTTAGCATTACTGCCTCGCCCTGATGCAAATATAGCAATTCGTTTCATCTGTTTCACGATTCGTGTGCATAAAAGTATTGTAAAACGTCGTTTTAATTTAGAAAACGGTGGTTTACATACTCAAAGATATATCTTCTATTGAAATTGAAGGCTTGCGAAACGATATTTTTTACCTCTTTCACCGTAAATTGTCATTTCTTTTCGACCTGTTTGTTTACAAATTTTAGGAATCGTCAATATAGAAGCATCTCTATTGATAAACAAGGGAAACGTTTCCGTACTTCCATCTTGACTCAATTCTGTTAAGGCAATAATAGAAGATCGTCCATCAAAGTTGTAGGGATTTCGACGGTTATGACTTTCAAAATTTCGGCGATTGTCATTGTAAATAAAATAAATTTTATCCCGTACGATAGCATGTGCATACGAAGAAAAATAGCCACCATCATTTTGAGTCACTTGACGTTTTGGAATTTTGGTTGCCCAATCAATTTCTCCTTTCGGGTTAATGTTAACCACAATAATATCATGGTAGTTGTAAATATAATCCACTCGATTATTGTTCATCATGGCGGCATTATTAAAGCCAACACCCATACCAAATCGATTGTTAAAATTATCGAATCGTTCTTCTACATAATATTGTTCTGCAATAAGCAAAGCACCACCATCGCTTCTGACGACGAGTTCATCTAATGAATAGCGGAACAATTCAAACTCTTTTGATGGATCACCCGCTCGGTCGGCACGCATTGCTTTCGCTTTTTGGCGGTCAGACAAGTCTTGGGTTAGAAAATCCAGATCAAATTCTTTTATTTTTCGATTGTAAATTTCCTTTGTTTGAGGATTTAGACGAAAGAAATACGTCCCTTTTACACTACTCGTTCCTTTTTCAGAATAGAATCCTGCACAAACTAATTCTCCACCTTTTGCCACTCTAAAGGTCAGATCTGTAATAAAATAATCACTAAATTGAATAGGATATTCTTCGAACGTTTCACCTTTATTCGTATAGGATAAAATAGAATATTGATAGGTCGGTTTTCCTCCTCTACGCAAGCGATTACCGCCACCGTTTACAAAACCTAAAAGATGTACATTTCCATCGTTACTCACTTGATATTCTTCAACATCAAAAGAAGAGTCATCGTAAGGCAGGACAATATCTTTTGACCAAATTTCATCGAATTGTTGGTCATATACGTGAAAAGCAAAACATTCTGGCTGCCCTTTTTTATAAGGGAGCTCATTGTACACCAATATCTTAGAGCTGTCCTTTGATATGTGGTAATCAAAAAAGCCATCATTTTGGATGTTTCGGGTCGGAATCTCTCCAATTTTAGTCAATTTACCTGTAGCTCGAAGTCGATCGGTTAATCGTTCAGCAAATAGATAATTGATTTTTTTGGATTGATTGTGGTAAGATGAAAGCATGTAGAGTTGACCACCAAGTTTGAGGACATCTTCAAATTTACGGGCTTTCTTCTTATATTTTAGATCAATTTTCTCGGAACGTTTTAGATTATTTTTATTGTCATAACGTTCGATATAAATCTTTTCTGCTTGTGTAAATGCACCTTTTCTATTTTGACGACGCAAGACATAGTAACCCTCACTATCTTGGGTGATAATTTTAGAGATATACGAATTATTTGGAGCATTTAGTTCTGCGCCCCATTCAATTTGTGCAGGAAGGTTATCTGCTTGTGCGAAGGCCTGAACGGAAAAAAGAGCAATTATATTTAAAACAAAAAAGATAGGTTTCATAGGAGTATTTTTTATATAAGTGGTAGGTCAGAAAAATTAGTATAATAACCGCCTTCAAAACCTCCAAAAAAGTCATAAAAACTTCCTGACCGTCAGTGTTTTACAACTTTTTTGAAGGTTGGCGTCATTATACAAGTAATTTTGTCCGACCGCTTAAAACACACAAAGTATTAATTCTTAAATTAGATTATAGTACTCTGTAGGTCAACTGATTCATCACAAATGGAACAGTTAATAATTATATAAAGTTGCTCTATAACCCTGTATATAACATAATTTTCACACTTTGAAAACAGAACTTTTTAAGAAATATGAAGTCCAAGAATTCCTTTTCGAATTACTATTTTCCAATAGCTAAATATCGACTCGCTCCAGCAGCATCTAATTTGGTCATGATTTCATAAACCCGTTTTTTCTCGTTTGTTGTTCCAAGTTTAAAAATTTCTATGATTTCGGAATACTTCGCATTGACAAACATTTGAATAATCATCATATTTGGGAAAGATTGATCTACTTTATAGATTTCTTCTAAAGCGGCCATCATTTTACCTCTTGCAAAATCAGTATTTTGGTGCATAAAATCTAAACCCAAACGATGATAATCATACATGGCTTGTCGCATAGGTTTGACCCTTGGCGTCAATATATTATCAATCATCCAAAACCGATTTCGATTCCCATCTTTTGCTGTCCAACCGCCGTAGCTATTGGCTACCCCAGAAGGAACATTGAGTAAAACCTCTTGAGCAGTTTTGAAAAATTCCTCTCCTCCTAACGGTGAGAAAGAGTCATAATCCATTCCCAATATCATGTAAACATAAAAAGATAGGACTGAAACTAAATTATTATCGAAATTATTAGCAGTGTATTGGAGTGGCTGAAACTGTTCGTATTGAAATCGAACCTCTTTATCATTATGTGATATTAAAGCTGTTTCGTAACCTGCTTTGAACGTCGGTCTAACGGATTGTATCGCAAGAATCGCTTCGAATGTTGTCGCATTTACCTCTTCATCAATGGTCAATTGGATGTTACATTTGATTCGTTCTTCTTGTTCAAACTCATCGTCAGTCCATTTCGTTGTATTCAAAAATTCTTCCAAAGCTGCTTCTAAGGTTTCAAAAACCTTTGGGTCGGTGGTTTGTAATTTTGGAGTATTGACGGTTACATCAAACTGCATTTCTTGCGCTTTTAGGGCGAAAGATGATAATAATATGATGGTGAAAAGAAGTATACGTTGCATAAAAAGTGTCAATATTAAATTGATAGATTATATTATTTTGTGAACAGCATTAGCGATATCTTCTGCTACTGCTTTTTTTGATTTTAATTCAAAGGCCTGAATGTCTCCATTTTTATTAATAATATGAATTTTATTGGTGTCATGCCCAAATCCTGCTCCTTTATCTTGGAGCGAGTTTAGCACGATCATATCAAAATTTTTTCGTTTTAACTTGCCTTTGGCATGTTCTAGTTCGTTATTGGTTTCTAATGCAAAACCAACCATATATTGATTGGTACGTTTGCGCTTACCTAAGGATGCAGCAATATCAATTGTTTTTTCTAACTGAAGATTTAGCTGATCTGTTTTTTTCTTAATTTTCTGTTGAGCAACCTCTTTTGGTCGATAATCAGCGACAGCTGCTGCTAGAACAGCAATATCTGAATCATCAAAATGTGTGTTCGCTGCTTGGTACATTTGTTCAGCTGATTCTACATGAATTACCGAAATATTTGGATGTTCTACTTTGATACTTGATGGTCCTAAAATCAAATTGACTTGCGCACCTCGTTTGGCAAATGTTTCTGCAATAGCGACACCCATTTTTCCAGTAGAACGATTGCCAATAAAACGCACAGGATCAATAGCTTCGTATGTTGGTCCTGCAGTTATTAACACCTTTTTATCAAAAAAATCGACTTTGCTTTCAAAGAAGTCCGATAATACCTGAACTATGGTTTCTGGTTCTGCCATTCGACCATTTCCGACCAAGCCACTAGCGAGTTCGCCGTGTTCTACTGGAATCAAATGATTGCCGTAGGATTGTAGTTTTTTGACATTTTGTTGCGTGGCAGGATGCACCCACATATCCAAATCCATCGCAGGGGCAAAGAAGACAGGGCAACGCGCTGATAAATAGGTAGCAACAATCATCGAATCACAAATCCCATTGGCCAACTTCCCAAGTGTAGTTGCAGTAGTAGGAGCAATGAGCATCGCATCTGCCCAAAGACCCAATTCAACATGATTATTCCAGCTTTCTTCTGCAACTACAGAGGTATAAACAGGACGTTTGGATAGAGTTGCTAGGGTTAGTGGTGTAATGAACTTTGTTGCTGATTCTGTCATCAACACTTGTACTTCTGCACCTGCTTTAATGAGTAAACGCACCAAAGTTGCTATTTTATAAGCAGCAATACTTCCACTGATTCCGATGATTATTTTTTTACCTTTCATGGTATTTGAGTAATGATTGCATTAACGACAAATGAGCATACTGAGTACGAATGACATCAATATGCTCACTTGGCATGTATATATTCAAGTAGTTTGTCAGTAAAATTAGCACAAAACAAATCTATTAATCCGTCAAAAAATCATTCGTAATTTTCTTAAAATCAATTACTTATTCTTTTTATGACGGCAGATTTTTTTGCACAAGTAATTTTGACTGACTACTTAAAAAGAAATCCTAAATTAATAGTTTCTTTTTTCTTTATAACGGTGGTGTAATTCACCTTCTAAAAATTCTTCCATTGCTATGATAGCAGGGTTTGGAAGACGCTCATAGAACTTAGAAATTTCGATTTGTTCTTTATTTTCATGAATTTCTTCAATCGTATCAGAACTAACTGCGAATTCATCTAATTTTTGATATAATTCGTGTTTCAAATCGACAGATAATTGGTTGGCGCGATTGCTAATGATGCAAAGTGTTTCATAAACATTACCTGTTTCTTCTACCAACGTTTTGATATTGCGTGCTTTTGCACTTGGATCAATACCTTGAACTTTAGATTTTATATCTGACATTCTTTAAGTTTTTTTATTGCTTTTATAAAAATCCTTTAAACTTCGTATTTTCTTTTTGGATGTCTTTCGGATGGTATTTAAATCTTTTTTAAACTTGCTTTTCGGATATTTACCTACAAATTTATCATACAATGCCATCGTTTCTTTATATCGCTCATTTTGTTTGTCGACGATACTATTTTGAGCGAACAAATAAGACGCTTCTATTATTCTAAAACGTACTTTTTCAGCATTAGTTGTCTCGGGAAAATCTTTTAATAAATTTTCAAACGACTGAATACTGGCTTGATACTGTTTTAAACTAAAATAAAGATCAGCTTCTTCATACGCTTTCTTCTCCATTTTAGCCCGCATTTCATCTATCAACTTATTACATTCTGCCACTCGTTCACTTTGAGGATAAGTATTGACAAACAATTGCATACCTTCTACAGCCTTTTGTGTGTAGGTTTGGTCGAGTCGATAGGATGGAGATAGTTTATATTGAGAATAAGCCGTCATAAAATCAGCTTCTTCTTTGAATTGACTATTTAAGAACTTCGTTGAAAAATCTTTAAAATAGTAAGAAGCTAAAATGTATTTACCCATAAAATATTGGCTATAGGCATAATAAAAATATACTTTTTCTGCCTCAACTTTACCACGAAGATTTCCGAGCAACAATTCAAATAAGGTATGTGCTTTTTGAAACTCTTCCGCTTCGTAATATTCAAACGCTTTTTTATACAATTGCTCGGTATCTCCACTCACTCGAATTTTCTCAAATTCCGATTTACAAGCAGGTAGTAAGACAATTAATAAAGCGAATATCCCAACCTTAAAAAACATTTTCATCATAAGAGTGCAAAATTACATTAATTTATGGAGAATGACTATAATTATAGAGTGAAAATTGTCCAATAGTGTTGTATGGCTTCTATATTATTTTGCAAAAATCTGATTGAAATCTTTAAAAGACTTGAACTCTAGGGCATTACCGCTTGGATCGAGAAAGAACATGGTTGCTTGCTCGCCCACTTCTCCTTCAAAACGTATATAAGGTTTGATGATAAATTCCACACCGTGATCTGTTAGTTTTTGAGCCATGTTTTGCCAATCTTCCCATTCTAAAATTGCCCCAAAATGCTTAATTGGAACACTTTTACCATCTACAGGATTAGCGGCAGGTTCATGGATGTCTTCTTCTGTTAAATGCGCACTGATTTGATTGCCCCAAAAATTAAGATCAATCCATCGTTCTGCGGTTCGCCCAACTTCACAGCCTAATAAACCTTCATAAAAATCTCTGGTTTCTTGGATATTTTTTACTGGAAATGCTAAATGAAATGGTTGCATATTTTAGTGTTTATACAAATTTACAAAGTATTAGACATTATTCTGAAGTTTTTTCAATGGATCATGACCCGTTGGATTTGAAACTCACTTACAGCTTTTGTCAGAATATTTACTTGTTTACAAACGAAATTACAGAGTCAACTGATCTGCTAATGATTGGAAATATTCATAAAATTGCCCGACCTGTCGCCCGTCTACCACTGCATGATGTACTTGTACCGAAAGTGGCAAAAGTATTTGCTGGTTGATGTCAATATACTTACCCCAAGTGATACGCGGAACGCTATCTTGCGCTGGTGTGTGCATTGCATGTGTCAAACCTGTAAAATGTACCCAAGGTAAAGAAGATAAAAAAAGATAGTCATCTCGTCCTACTTCATCTTCAAAAACGGGGTTCGTCCGCATCGCATCTATTTGTATTTTAGCTCGCTGTGTAAAATCCTGAAAATGGTCAATATATTTGACTTCACAAAAGCTAAAAACATCGGCAACTTCTGTATAAACAGCAAAGGAAGGATGAACAATTGCGTGCTCTATCACCTGATTTTTTCTAATTCGGTGTCTAAATTGTGGGATAGAATTAGCAGTTTTAGCGATCAGATAAACAATAGTTGGTGTAAAAAGCAGATTGTTTTTTTTCAAAGTGATCATTAACCGAGTAATGTCTACATTAGCAGTTACATTAAAATGAGGTTGCGCCATGGCATTGAAAAAGTCAAAATGTTTTTGGCGGTGCTTATTGTCGTAAGAAATCATTTTTGCCATTTTTTATGTTAAAAATATCAAAAAGAAAGTTCTTACCAATACAAAAACGAACTACTACCTTATTTTTACGTAGGAATGATACACTGATACAGATTTTTAGAGTGTTACCAACGCCCCAAACTAGTCTTTTAAATACATGCAATACCAGATTTACCAATGGATTGGCCCTTTGATCGGATTGTTCTTTATCTCAAGAACGGTCTATCAGTATTTGCACAACAGACGAAGTGCTAGCAGTACGCTAGTATGGACGGTGTTCTGGGTAGCGGTAATGGCATTGGCTGTCTTTCCCGATATTGTAACCGTACTTTTAGCGAAACGACTTGGATTCGCTAGTAATGTTACAGCTATTATTTTTGTGTCTATTGCGATGTTATTTGTTTTCGTTTTCTACATTTCTTCGACCATTGAACGTTTAGAATTACAGGTAACAGAATTAGTTCGAAAGCTCGCTTTAGAACAGGCGGAAAAAGAAAAGTTATTAAAAGAAAAAGAACAAAAACGTCAAAAACGTAAACATAAGGTAAAATAAGTTGATTCTACTTCCCGTGTATGACCATTCTATTTGTACTTGAAAATTATTTTCCTAATATTGGCGGTGTAGAAACCCTATTTAAATCCTTGGCTGAACAACTTTCCCGACAAGGTCATCAAGTCATTGTTTTGACTACTCAACTCGAAAAAAAAGATCCACGTTTAGAAACGAAAGACAATATTACGATTGTTCGATATCCATTCAAAAATCGCTATTTTTTCACATTCTTTGCTATTTTTCCTATTCTCAAATGGCTCAGCAAAGTAGATATTGTGCATACAACCTCCTATAATGCAGGTCTGCCCGCCTTTTTTGCAGCTAAAATTAGACGTAAAAAGGTAATTATCACCTTTCATGAATTATGGGGTGATTTATGGTTTCGCTTACCGTATATGAGTGGTTTTGGAGCAAAATTACATTATTGGTTCGAGCAGTTTCTGGTCAAATTACCATTTGATCGCTTTGTGGCTGTTTCCAATAGTACGGCAGCTAATCTTGAACAAGCAGGAGTGCCAAAAGATAAAATTGTCGTGCATTATAACGGAATTGATTATGATGATTTTAAAGTTGATTCTTCGTTAGCAATCAAAGATGAAGACCATTTCGTGTACACTTATTTTGGTCGCCTAGGTGTTTCTAAGGGCTTGGATTTGTTGTTGGCTGCTGCCAAAACAATTCATAAAAAATATCCACATTCCAAACTTAAACTTATCATTCCAACGAGTCCATTTTCCTTTTTTGATGATATTATACATACTATTAAAAAATACGAATTAGAAGACCATATTATTTTAAAACATCATTTGCCCTTTGAAACCCTAAAAGCAGAGATAGCAGTGTCTGACTGTGTGGTTGTACCGTCGTATAGTGAAGGTTTTTGTTTTGCGGCTGTGGAAACGATGGCACTTGGTGTTCCGCTAATTTCTTCTGATCAACAAGCATTGCGAGAAGTGGTAGGAGGAAAGCATATCAAAATGACGGATTTATCTGTTGATGCTTTGGCTAATGCTATTGAAAAAGCTATTAGAGGCGAGTGGCAAGAATTACCTGTCCAGCGATTTAAACTGAAAGATACCGTTCAAAAATATATGAATTTATATAAAAAAATGGTGAACTAACTTTTACACCATCACTTTCTGTTCTATCTTAATTCCCTGTGCAATATAATAAGATAAAGCCTGCACAGACAACATTGGATTAGAACCACTTGCTGAAGGAAAAGCACTCGTATCAGCTACATATAAATTTTTAATTTCTCGCGTTTCGCCTGTCGGTTTTAGTGGATGACGCTTATTTGATCCACCCATTCTGCACGTTCCCATTTGGTGGGCAGATGCTAAGAAAAAGCGGTTTAAATCCCATTTTAGATTCGGAATATTGGCAATATATTGTTCTACATTATCCTTGTCTATATGACAGAACGTAGCTTGGTTATGATAAAAGCCAATCCGTTTTGCTCCAGCAGCTACTTGAATCCGTAATCCTTCTTGTATCCCTCGGATCAAGTGTTTTTTGTCATAATCGCTCATGATATATTTGATCGAAGGACGACCTTGTTGATCGGTTGTAATCCGTCCACCAAATTTATCTCTGGTTAAAACGATAAACGAACCAATCCGATTTAAATTCAACATTTCTTCTTTAAATGCTGCACCAGTTGTCCAGTTGGTTGCTGTGGACATCAGTCCTGGATGAGCGGGTGGTGTTTCTAACTTAACACCATAGTTACCGTCCATTTTAGTGAAGGCATCCACTACTGCTGTCATCATCGGCCCATGCCATGTTTCAACTTTGTGATCGTACAATCCGCTTACAGGAGAAGTTGGATGTAGGTATAAATTTCGTCCTATTTCAGGATGTTCTAAACCACTTTTTTGAAGAATAACAGGCGTGTGGATCGCACCTGCTGCTACGATAACTTTATTTGCTCTGATAGATATAGAAACTGGATTTCCATTGACGTCTTTAGTAGTGGCTTCTACGCCAGTTGCGACGCCACTATTGGTAGTAACACGTTCAACTTTTGTGTCTGCGATTAGCTCTGCACCGTTGTTTATCGCATCTTGTAAAAACGTGACCAAGGCAGATTGTTTGCTATCCAAATGATCGCCTAGTGGAGAAAAACCTTGTGCTTTCCAGAAGGTCTCCTGATCAACCTGACTTGCATTTTTAATATTTCTAGGAATAATTTTAGAGTTTAATCCCAGTTTTTTAGCACCATCTACCAATGATTGATTTTGTGGATTATGTCGAAGCAAATCTGTGGTAACGGACGTTCGTTTTTCTATGGCTTCAAAACACTTTTTATAATCGTTATCGGTAAAATGAGGATTATCATGTTCTTTTGCCCATTCCTCTAATACAAAATCAGGCGTTCGGAATGCACCAGCCCAATTGACGGTTGTTCCACCGCCCACACAACTACCTGCCAAAATGCCAATATTTCCATCAATAGATTGCAAGGCCGCCCGAGCTTCATACAGTTGATTGAACATTTCCTCTTCCTTGTTTGTCCTGAGATTTGGACTAAGGTAGGGGCCTTTTTCAACGATAATTACTTTTTGACCACTAGCGGCTAGTTCTGCCGCAACGATACTACCAGAAGCACCACTTCCTACTACAACAACGTCGCATTCTAGTGTAGTTGGTTTCGTAATTTGAATAGGATGAATATGCTGTTTAGAAATTTCATTTTTGTTGGATAGAGGCTGATAGCCTAAATTTTTCCAATTTGGATTCTCTCCAAAACCGATGCTTCCTGCAAAATAGAAATAGGCACTTAATTTTTTCAGTGTACTATACCCGTTTCGGATTTTAGGTAGAGGATGATTTGCCCATTTTTGGAGAAGTTTTGTTCGTTGATCAAGACTAAGTTTATGAGCCGATTTAAACGAACCAAACCAAGTAAATCCAAGCAAAGGCGTAGTCAATAGAAACAGTAAATTTTTAAACTTTTCTTGTTCCGCTACAGTCATTGTACCCACCAAATCAATGATTTTTTCAGGTACTTGCAAGTCACTAGCTTGCCGATTCCAATAACCATCTGAATCATCTTCCTTTTTTATACTAGGAATAATAGCATTACAAATAGCTTGAAGTGCCTTGAACTCCTTATCACTAACTTTAAACATCCTTTTTATATTAAAACAAATAAGCACCTCTTTCCGCAATATAGCGAGTTGGAGGTGCTTATTTTACA